>NZ_JBHVWC010000010.1:0-27283 GCF_042882445.1 Kitasatospora sp. NPDC058218
AACCCGGAAGCTAAGCCTCACAGCGCCGATGGTACTGCAGGGGGGACCCTGTGGGAGAGTAGGACGCCGCCGAACAATCATTGTGAAGAACCCCCCGATCCATCCGGATCGGGGGGTTCTTTGCGTTGTGCCGACGCTTTGTCGTCACGCGTGGCACTTCAGCTGCGGATCGTGAATCTTCCGGCGGGGAGAGAGGCGTCGGTCAGGGACGGCCGCTATTCCAGCCACGCCCCGTCGCGCATGATGAGTCGGTCGCGAAGTTCCGATACACCGCGCCAGGCGTGCACGCTCTTCGGCACCACGCACACATACAGAAAGGAACCCGCCTCCGCACGCGGGTCCCACCCGAACTTGGCGGCGAACGCCTCCGCTGCGTCTTCGGGCACATCCTGGTCCGGGAAGCATTCCGCCTCACCCTGGAGAAGCACCACGTCGAAGGTGTCGGGCAGCGCCAGGCGCACGCGCGGCTCCTCGCGGGCGTTCCGCGCGGTCACGGAGGTGGCACTGGTGCACATCCACACTGCTCGCCCGTCCCAGAAGAACCACAGCGGCACCTGATGCGGCCCGCGATCGGGATGCGCTGTCGACACCCATACATCCCGCTCGGTATCGAGCCGTTCCAGGGTGTCGCGCCTACGCTCCGCCGGCTGGCGGCGAACAATTTCCGTGCTCTGCATGAGTGCCGACCTTAGTCAGCGGGTTCGAAGCGCGCATGAGGCGAGGGACCTACTCCCGGCGACCGATGAACCCCTCAGCCTCTGACGTCGGGGACGGCCACCGCTGGTCATCGCGTCCGGGGGCTAGAGGTCGGGTACGTCCTTGCGCTTCCACCGGGCATCGCCGCAAAAGACGAGGCCGCTGTCCGTCTTCCACTGCCGGTCGTTGCCGCAGGCGTCGGCGGGTGCGCCGTGGGGGTACACCTTGGAGATCTGGACCATGTACTCGTACTTGTCGGGGATGCCGACCCTGCAGGGGACGACGGTGTTGAAGTAGACGAAGAGCTGCTTGCCCTCGGCCTCGGCGAACATGCACTGGCCGGCGACGAAGTTGCGGTTCATGCAGAGGTTGGTCTCGGTGCCGTCGCGGTTGTCGTGGTACCAGCCCCTGTCGTACGAGTCGCAGGTTCCGGAGCGCTTGATCGACATCACGCGGTAGACCGCCTCGGCGCCGGCGCAGCTCGTCACGTCCGGAGTGGTCGGCTCCCAGCCCGAGACGGTGTCGTTGTAGTTGCTCAGGCAGTCGCCGGTGTCGACGTGGCCGAAGGCGATGTCCGAGGGCGCGGGTTGGGGCGGGGGCGGTGGTGTGTAGGGCGGGTCCACCGGGGTGATCTTCGGGGGCTTGGGGAGCGGGGCCGGGGTGTACGGGGTGTAGGTGGACACGGCTGGATATGGCGTCGGGTCCGACGCCGAGTTCGAGTCGTGGCGGGACTGGACGAACGCGTACGCGACGACGACGGCGGCGAGGAGGAGGAGCACGCCGATGCCGGAGGCCACCGGGGACTTCGGGGTGGGCGTGGGCCCGCCGGGCGAGCTCGGCGCGGGACCGACCGGACCGGCCGCGCCCGCCCCGCCCGAGGCTGCCGGGCCGCCGGACCCGGTGGCGGGCGCGGTCGACGCCGCCACGGCGGCCGCCCCGAGGCGTTCCGCCCACAGCGCCGGGCTCGGCCGCCGGGTCGGGTCCGGATCGAGGCTCGCGCGGGCCAGGTCGCCCAGCGCCGGACTCACCGCGGTCAGGGCGGCGGGGTCGGTGGTGGTCTGGTCACGGGCGAACAGGCGGATCGCCAGCAGCGCCAGCTTGTGGACGTCGCCGGCCGAGGTGGCCTTCTCCTCGCCCGCCGGGAGCTGCCAGTCCGGCGTCTCGGCCTGCGGCAGGACGCTGGCGCCCCGCAGGCGCACGGCGTCGCAGTCGATGAGGAAGCACTCGGGCCGGCCGTCGGCCGTGGTGAACAGCAGGTTCTTCGGGGACAGGTCGCCGACGGTGATGCCGATGCGGTGCAGCCGGCCGAGCGTGGTGGCCAGGTCGGCCAGCAGGAGCAGCCGGTCCCGCTCGCTGACGGTCAGGCCGATGCCGGCCACGTACACGTCGTCGTTGAGCAGGAACTCCAGGTTCGCGAGCCGGCGGGTGGCCGTGGCCGTGCTGCTCAGGCTGCGGAAGTCGAAGTGGAAGCGGTCGGGAGCGGCCCGCATCAGGAAGCCGCTGGTGCGGCCCTCGCGCCGGACGACGGCGGCGGGCCAGGCGGTCTTCTCGCAGAGCCACCTGCCCTCGCTCCCGCTGAGTTCGGCGAGCAGGCCCACCATGGTGGCCAGGGTGCGGGCGTCGAGAAGCGGCAGCAGGGCCGGGGTGTACTCCTTGTAGACGACCTCCCAGCCGTCGCCGTCGGCCTCGTTGATCCTCCGGTTGGCCACCCGGTGGACCACGCCCTGGCCGCCCTGCCCGAGCAGGCGGTCCAGGACGAGGGTGGCGTGGTCGACGGTGCGTTCCGGGGTGGTCATGGCCGCGCCGCCGGGTCGCGGGGCCAGACGGCCAGCAGCGTCCGGTCGTCGTCGAAGGTCTCCCGGGAGAAGTCCAGGACGTGCGCGAGCCAGAGCGGGGGCGGTGGTTGGGCGAGGTGGCGGGCGAAGAGGGCGCCGACCTGGCCGTCGCCGTCGCCGAGCGGGTCGCCGAAGCCGTCGGTGCCGACCAGCAGTGCGAGACCGGGCGTCAGCCGTGCGGTGGCCTGTTCGAGTCGCTCGGGCACGCTGGGTAGTGGGGTCACCTCGTTGGAGACCAGCAGGGTGTCCGAGCCGGTCTTCGAGGGGAAGAGCGGGCGGTACCGACCGTGCGGGCGGTCCAGCAGCCAGGCCCCGGAGTCCCCGACCCGGCACAGTTGGACGACCGGTCCGTCGGGGTGGGGGCGGACCACGCCGGTCACCAGCGTGGTCGCGTACAGGCCCGCGACCTCGGAGGGGCTCGGCTCGGCACTGTTCAGCCGTCCGCGGGCCAGCCGGTGCAGTCGTTCGGCGGCGTGCCGGGCGACGTCCTGGAGGTCCAGGGCCGCGGTGCTCCAGGAGAGTTGGAGCATTATCCGCTCCAGCGCGGCCCGGCAGGCCGCGGCCGCGCCGAGCTCGGCGACCGTGGCACTGGAGACGCCGTCGGCGACGGCGAACACGACGGTACCGGTGGACTCGTGCGCCACGGCGCGGGCGGCGTCCTGGCGCGGCTTGCGGTAGTAGCGGTGCTGGGCACCCCGGACCGAGGCGAGCCGCAGGGTGAGGCCCGGGGTGGACCAGCCGTCGCACTCGGTGTCGGGCACGTCGAAGGCGTCCTCGCCGGGCGGGCGCGACTCGAACTCGACACCGGGCGCACCGACCGCGATCCGCCCCCAGGGCGCGGGCCCCGGGCCGGGGGCGAGCGGCGGGGCCGGCGGCGGCAACGGCGGCGGCAAGGGCGGACCGCCGTCGAGGCCGTACGGATTCACAGGCCCACCTCGTCGATGGCCATGGTGAACTGGTCGGGCCGGTTGACGACGAGCTGCGGACTGGCGGAGTTCAGCGCGTGGCCCGAGGCGACCAGGCTCGCGGTGAGCGAGTGGAAGAACTCGGCGATGGCCCGGCCGATGTCCGTGCCCGTCTTGGCGACGAAGGCGAACTCCGGCCGGGTCGCGACCTCCAGCATGGTGCGGGCCTGGGCGTCGCCGATCCCGCAGGCGATGATGTTCGGCGAGGTGGGGGTGCGGACCCGGTCGGTCAGGACGGTGTGCGGGTGCCGCCAGACCTCGCCGTCGGTCGGCTGGCCGTCGCTGAGGAAGAACACCACCGGGCGGTGCACCTTGTACCCCTGGCCGCGCAGCCACTGCACATCGGTGGGGATGCGCTGGAGCAGGTCGTCGAAGACCGCCCGGTACCTGGTCGTGCCCCGGATGACCACCTGGGGCAGGCTGGTCTCGGTGCGCATGTCGGCGACGGCGAGCCGGACCTGCACGTCGTCGGAGAAGCCGAGGACGGCCAGCCGCAGCTTGGCGGCGATCATGGGCTCGGCCCGCAGCCCCTCGCAGAGCGAGATCAGGCCGTCCGACAGTTCCTGCAGGTAGGGACCCATCGAGGCCGACTCGTCGGCCAGTACGTAGGCGGGCAGCAGAACACCCCTGGTCTCGGCCATGTGCATCCCCCTTCAGTTCGCGTCCCTGACGCGTGTTTCCGTTGTCCGTGCGACGTCCGTGCGACGTCCGCGCGACCTGCGACGTCGCTCGCCGGCGGCCGGGCCCCGTTCCCCGGCGCGGCGTTCCTAGGGCAGGAGCGCCCTGACCGCGTCGTCCAGGCCCTGGATCTCGGTGGCCACCGCCGTGGTGGCGGCCAGGCCCTGCCCGGCCCGGGACAGGTAGGCCAGCACCTGCTCCCAGCGCCGCGCGGGTGCGGTCACCGCCTGCCGGAGGTCCTCCGCCGTCCGGGCGGTGGCCGGGTCGGGGCTCTGCCGCAGCTGCTCGGCCAGCGCGAGCACCCGTCGGGCCAGCGCCTCCTCGTCCACCGGCGGCGAGGAGGTGTGGACGGTGGCCGACGAGTTCTCGCCGGCGGCCACCCCCGAACCGGTGATGGTCACGTTGGCGTTGCCGCTGACGTGGAATCCGCCGGTGATGCGTCGGTCCTCGTTCATCGGCCCTCCCTCCTGCCGCCGGCCGGCGCGCGGCCGGCCCGGGTCATGATCCTGCTGGCGGCTCCGGCGGCCACCGCGGAGTTGACGAAGTTGACGGTGGCGTTGCCGGACGTGAACACGCCGCCGTTGTAGATCACGCTCTGGCGTTCCCGGAGCTCGGAGACGTCCACCTGGTGGTCCGCCAGGAAGTCGGTGAGGGTGTCCAGGACGCGACGTTCGACGATCTTGGAGTACATCTGGCTGTCGATCTGCTGGAAGTACCGGTGGAACTGCGGGTCGCTCGCCGTCTCCCGCAGGCTCAGCGCCGCGCCGTAGTTGAAGGCGCCGAGGGCGATCTGCCGCAACTGGTCGCGTTCCTTGCGGCGGTCGGCCAACTGGCCGGTCACCAGGGCGAGCAGCTTGAAGGGGGCGGCCGGCAGCCGCAGCGGCACGGCGCCGGCCGAGGAGCGCAGCAGGGCGAGCAGCTGCCACCAGGTGGGGCGGTCGAGCAGGTGGTCGACCTGGTGGTAGCGGCGGTGGAGCGGGGGGAGCAGCGAGGTGGCGCCCTCGACGAACAGCTGGTCCCGCGCGGGGCTCAGCGAGAAGCGGACCGTGGTGGTGGCCACCAGCTCGCTGTTCCAGCCCGCGACCGTGGTCACCAGGTACGGCCGGGCCCGACCGGAGCCGTCCGCGCGCAGGCGGTCGAGCACGGCCGGGTCCAGGGCGATCTGCGGCCTGCCCTCGGGCCGGGGGAGGAGGAGCGGGCGCAGGGCCTGGTCCAGGTCCTGCGCCAGGTCCGCGCCGTTGACGAAGACGCGTTCGGAGACCTCGACGCCGGGCAGCCCGAGGCCGGTGACCGCCGTCATGACCTCGGTGTCCAGCGTCTTGAGGGTGAACGGGACCACGTGGTCGAACGGCTCTCCGGGCCGGTCCACGGCGACGGTGAAGTTCCAGCTGTTGAGCTGCCTCCCGTAGCCGAGGAACGGCTCGTAGCCGGCGAAGACCGAGACGTTCCCCCGCTGGTCCTCCGCCGCCAGCCGGCTCAGCAGTGTCTCGTCCTGCGGCCGGGCGCGCGGTGCCTGGGCGGGGTCGAAGGCGCCCCGGCGCAACTTGGGCCGCAGGACGCCGTAGAACGTGATCAGCCGTTCGACCAGCACGACGCCCCAGGCCACGGCGAGCAGCGGGAGGGCGAGGGGCGGCAGCGGGAGCGGGATGACGGAGGTCGCGGGGTCGGAGAGGGGCTGGTAGGCGAAGGCGGCCACCAGGGCGACCGCGGTCAGGGCGAGCAGCACCTGGGCGGTGGTCTGGCGGGCGCGTGCGGCGAGGGCGTAGCGCAGGACGCAGACCAGGTCGACACCGGGTGAGGAGGCGACGGCGCGGTGCGGCTCCTTGAGGACGGACTCGATGGCCCGGCCGGCCAGGTCGCCCTCCAGTTGAACGGCCGCGCACAGGTAGCGGGTGGCGTCCGTCGCCAGGGGTGCGGCCGGCTGGTGCGGCCCGGGGTGGGGCGTCGTCGTCCAACTGCTCGATGTGGCGGGCGTCGCGACCGCGCCGGTGGCCGGGGGCATCGGCGCGAACGTGGGTGCCATCGGCGGTGCCGTCTTCGCGGGCCCCGGCAGGATCGGTCCGGGCGGTGCCACCGGGCCCGGGCCGGTGGCACCCGGGCCGGCTCCGCAGCCGGGGCAGCGGGCGGTGGACGGCGAGCAGGCCGTGCCGCAGACGGAACAGGTCCACATGTCGAATGTGCTCATCTGATCATCGGCGGCTCTCGTGCGACAACAACGTCCCCGTGTGCCGGCGGGGACGCGTCGGCAGGGTGCCGCGGAGGCCTCGCGCATGCATGCCCACAGCATGTACCTGCCCGGGACGGTCCGGCGCCATACGCTTTCGTCGTTACCAAACCAATACGTGATGTTGCGTCAAACTTGACCCTGGTCAAGGGAGTTGATCATCGCATCACGGCGATCAGGGGTGGCACCCTGGACTTACTAGGACGTCCGACTATATGGTCGTGAACAAGGCCCGCAGTGCAGGGAAGCCGGTGTGAATCCGGCACGGTCCCGCCACTGTGACCGGGGAGTGCGTCGCCGCAGTACCAGCCACTGGCAGCCAGCCGGGAAGGCCGGGCGGCGCGCGGTGATCCGGGAGTCAGGATACCGACTGCGGGTGTTCCGTGTTGTCCACGAGGATGGAGCAAACACGCATGGCACCGGTCTGCGTTCTTCCCGACCCTGGTGATCCTGCGACGGCCGCGGTGTGCCCGTCACCCTGACGGTGTGCCGCGCCCGGCAGTACCCGTGTGCGCCCGCGCCGAGCCAAGCTCGCACCGGGCCCACGGCGTCCCTGCCGTGCCCCAGTTCCCTCGGATCCACCTGACGTCCTGACGAGAGCAGGCTTGTGATGATCCGTGAACTCACCCACTACATCGGCGGAAAGCACGTCGTCGGCACCTCCGGGGTGTTCGGCGACGTGTACGACCCCAACACCGGTACGGTCCAGGCGCGCGTCCCGCTCGCGAGCCGGGCCGAGACCGAGGCGGCCGTCGCCGACGCCGAACAGGCCCAGGTCGAGTGGGCCGCCTGGAACCCGCAGCGGCGGGCCCGGGTGCTGCTGCGCTTCCTCCAGCTGGTCGAGGCCGAGCGCGAGCCGCTCGCCCGGCTGCTCTCCGCCGAACACGGCAAGACCGTCGCCGATGCCCACGGCGACCTCCAACGCGGGCTGGAGGTGGTCGAGTTCGCCGCCGGCATCCCGCACCTGCTCAAGGGCGACTTCACCGACAGCGCCGGCACCGGCATCGACGTGTACTCGCTGCGCCAGCCGCTCGGCGTGGTCGCGGGCATCACCCCGTTCAACTTCCCCGCGATGATCCCGCTGTGGAAGGCGGCGCCCGCCATCGCCTGCGGAAACGCCTTCGTGCTCAAGCCCTCCGAGCGCGACCCGTCGGTGCCGCTGCGCCTCGCCGAGCTGTTCGTCGAGGCGGGCCTGCCGCCGGGGGTGCTGAACGTCGTCAACGGCGGCAAGGAGGCGGTGGACACGCTGCTCGACGATCCGCGCGTGCAGGCGCTGGGGTTCGTCGGGTCGACGCCGATCGCCGAGTACGTCTACGCCACGGCGGCCGCGCGGGGCAAGCGCGCGCAGTGCTTCGGCGGCGCCAAGAACCACATGATCGTGATGCCGGACGCCGACCTCGACCAGGCCGCCGACGCGCTGATCGGCGCCGGGTACGGCTCCGCCGGCGAGCGGTGCATGGCCATCTCCGTCGCGGTGCCGGTGGGGGAGGAGACCGCCGACGCGCTGGTCGCCAAGCTCACCGAGCGGATCGCCGCACTGAAGGTCGGTGCCTCGCACGACCCCGAGGCCGAGTTCGGGCCGCTCGTCAGCCAGGACGCCCTGGACCGGGTCCGCGGCTTCCTGGACCTGGGCGTCGAGGAGGGCGCCGAACTGGTCGTCGACGGCCGCGGCCTGACCGTGCCGGGGTACGAGGACGGCTACTTCCTGGGGGCCACGCTGTTCGACCGCGTCACCCCCGGGATGCGGATCTACCGGGAGGAGATCTTCGGGCCGGTCCTGTGCGTGGTCCGCGCGGCGGACTACGAGGAGGCGCTGCGGCTGCCGAGCGAGCACGAGTTCGGCAACGGCGTGGCGATCTTCACCCGGGACGGCGACACCGCCCGGGACTTCACCCGCCGGGTGAACACCGGCATGATCGGCGTCAACGTGCCGATCCCGGTCCCCGTCGCGTACCACACCTTCGGCGGCTGGAAGCGCTCCGGCTTCGGCGACCTCAACCAGCACGGTCCGGACTCGGTCCGCTTCTACACCAGGACCAAGACCGTCACCTCGCGCTGGCCCTCCGGGGTCAAGGAGGGCGCGAGCTTCACCATCCCGACGATGGGCTGAGGCCGCCGTGCACACCCTGACGGAGGACCAGCAGGCCATCGCCGGGACCACCCGGGACTTCGCGCGCGAGCACCTGGCGCCGTACGCGGTCGAGTGGGACCGGGACAAGCACTTCCCGCTGGACGTGCTGCGCAAGGCGGCCGGGATCGGACTCGGCGGCGTCTACGTCCGCGAGGGCGCGGGCGGTTCGGGGCTCACCCGGGAGGACGGCGTGCTGGTCTTCGAAGCGCTCGCCACCGGCTGCCCCTCGATCGCGGCCTACCTCTCCATCCACAACATGGTCGCCTGGATGGTCGACCGCTACGGCACGCCCGCCCAGCGCTCCCGCTGGCTGCCCGGGCTGTGCGCGATGGAGAGCCCGGCCAGCTACTGCCTGACCGAGCCCGGGGCGGGCTCGGACGCCGCCGCCCTCGCCACCCGCGCCGTCCGTGACGGCGACGGCTGGGTGCTGGACGGCGTCAAGCAGTTCATCTCCGGCGCCGGCGCCTCCCGGCTGTACGTGGTGATGGCCCGGACCGGGGGCGAGGGGCCGCGCGGGATCTCCGCGTTCGTCGTCGAACGGGACGACCCCGGGCTCTCCTTCGGCCCGAACGAGCGCAAGATGGGCTGGAACGCCCAGCCCACCCGCCAGGTCGTCCTGGACGGCGTCCGGCTGCCCGCCGACCGGCTCCTCGGGGCCGAGGGCGAGGGCTTCCGGATCGCGATGAACGGGCTCAACGGCGGCCGGCTGGGCATCGCCGCCTGCTCGCTCGGCGGTGCCCAGGACGCGCTGGAGCGGGCCACCGGCTACCTGGCCGAGCGCGAGGCGTTCGGTGCCAGGCTCCTGCACGCCCAGGCGCTCCAGTTCCGACTGGCCGACATGGCAACGGAGTTGGAGGCGGCCCGGTCGCTGCTCTGGCGCGCCGCCGCCGCGCTGGACGGCGGCGACCCGCGGGCGCCGGAGCTGTGCGCGATGGCCAAGCGGTACGCCACCGACACCGGCTTCGACGTCGCCAACGCCGCCCTCCAACTCCACGGCGGCTACGGCTACCTGGCCGAGTACGGCATCGAGAAGATCGTCCGCGACCTGCGGGTGCACCAGATCCTGGAAGGGACCAACGAGATCATGCGCGTCATCGTCGCCCGCGGCCTGACCGGAGCCGCCTGATGACCGGCAACGCAGCGGCCGACAACGCAGCGGCCGGGCGTGTGGCGGCCGACGCCGGCACCGACGAGGTCCTCGTCCGGCGGGAGGGCCGGGCGGGCCTGATCGTCCTCGACCGGCCCGCCGCGCTGAACGCCCTCACCCACGACATGGTGCGGCGGATCACCGCCGCGCTGGAGGAGTGGGAGCGGGACGACCGGGTGGAGACCGTCGTCATCACCGGGGCCGGGGAACGCGCCTTCTGCGCGGGCGGTGACATCGTCGCCATCCACCGCGCCGCCACCGGTGGGGATCCGAGCGCGGTCGAGGAGTTCTGGCGCGACGAGTACCGGCTGAACGCCCGCATCGCGCGGTACGACAAGCCCTACGTCGCCGTCATGAACGGCATCGTGATGGGCGGCGGGGTCGGTGTCTCCGCCCACGGCAGCGTCCGGATCGTCACCGGGACCACCAGGCTGGCGATGCCGGAGGCCGGCATCGGGTTCGTCCCCGACGTCGGGGGCACCTACCTGCTCGCCCTGGCACCCGGCGAGCTGGGCACCCACCTCGCCCTGACCGCGGGCTCGGTGGGCGCCGGCGACGCCCTGCTCTGCGGGCTGGCCGACCACTTCGTGCCCGGTGAGCGGCTGCCCGCACTGCTCGACGACCTCGCCGCACTGCCCGTCCACGACGCGCTGGCCCGGCACGTCGCACCCGCGCCGCCCGCCCCGCTGGACCGGCAGCGCCGCTGGATCGACGCCTGCTACGCGGCCGGCACCGTCGAGGAGATCGTCGACCGGCTCGGCGACAGCGGCGAACCCGAGGCGAAGAAGGCGGCCGACCGGATCACCGCCAACGCGCCGGCCGCCGTCAAGGCGACGCTCGCCGCCCTGCGCCGGGCCCGCGCCCTCGGCCCGCTGGAGGCGGTGCTGGACCAGGAGTACCGGACCTCCTGCGCCGCGCTCGCCACGCCCGACCTCGCCGAGGGCATCCGGGCGCAGGTGATCGACAAGGACCGCACGCCGCGCTGGAACCCGGCCACGCTGGAGGCCGTCGAGCCCGCGGTCGTGGCCCGCTACTTCGCCCCGCTCGGTGAGCGGGAACTCGGCCTCTCCACCACCACACCCCTGGAGCGCTGGTGACCCAGAGCATCGGATTCCTCGGACTCGGCAACATGGGCGGCCCGATGGCCGCCAAACTCGTCGAGGCCGGCCACCGCGTGACCGGCTACGACCTCGTCCCGGAGGTGCTCCGGCAGGCGCGGACGGCCGGGGTCGGCCCGGCGGAGTCGGCGGCCGACGCCGTGCGCGACGCGGACGTGGTGATCACCATGCTGCCGGCCGGCCGCCACGTGCTGGCGGCCTACGCCGACCTGCTGCCCGCGGCCCGTCCGGGCACGCTCTTCGTCGACTGCTCCACCATCGACGTCGCGGACGCCCGGGCCGCGCACGACCTCGCGGTGCGGGCCGGACACCGGGCGGTCGACGCGCCGGTCTCCGGCGGTGTGCCGGGTGCGACCGCCGGGACGCTCACCTTCATGGCGGGCGCGGGGGAGGCGGAGTTCGCCGCCGCCGGGCCGGTGCTGGAGGCGATGGGCGCCCGGATCGTGCACTGCGGCCCGTCGGGTGCCGGCCAGGCCGCGAAGATCTGCAACAACATGATCCTCGGCATCTCGATGATCGCCGTCAGCGAGGCGTTCGTCCTCGGCGAGAGTCTCGGGCTCAGCCACCAGGCGCTGTTCGACGTCGCCTCCACTGCCTCCGGCCAGTGCTGGGCGCTGACCAGCAACTGCCCCGTCCCCGGCCCGGTGCCGGCCAGCCCCGCCAACCGCGACTACCGGGCCGGCTTCGCCGCCGCGCTGATGGCCAAGGACCTCGGCCTGGCCGCCGGAGCGGTCGAGGCCGCCGGCCTGCCGGTCGAACTCGGCGTGAGAGCCGCGCAGTTGTACGCGGACTTCGCCGCCGCCGACGGCGCCGGCCTGGACTTCTCGGCGATCATCACGACCATCAGGGAGGGCGGCAAGTGACCGCGTACGAGACGATCCTGGTCGAGCGCAAGGGGCGGGTCGGGCTGATCAGGCTCGACCGGCCGAAGGCGCTGAACGCGCTCAACGCGCAGCTGATGAACGAGGTCGTCGCGGCCGCCACCGCCTTCGACCGGGATCCGGGGATCGGCGCTCTGGTGATCACCGGCTCGGAGAAGGCCTTCGCGGCCGGCGCCGACATCAAGGAGATGCGGGCGCTCACCTTCACCGACGCCTACCTCGGCGACTGGTTCGCGGCCTGGGACGACCTGGGCCGGGTGCGCAAGCCGGTGATCGCCGCGGTCGCGGGCTACGCCCTGGGCGGGGGCTGCGAGTTGGCGATGCTCTGCGACATCCTGCTGGCCGCCGACACGGCGAAGTTCGGGCAGCCGGAGATCAAGCTCGGTGTCATCCCCGGGATCGGCGGCTCGCAGCGGCTGACCCGCGCCGTCGGCAAGGCCAAGGCCATGGACCTCTGTCTGACCGGCCGGATGATGGGAGCCGAGGAGGCCGAGCGCGCGGGCCTGGTCTCCCGGATCGTCCCGGCCGAGGAGCTGCTCACCGAGGCACTGGCCACCGCCGAGAAGGTCGCCGAGATGTCCGCCCCGGCCGCGATCATGATGAAGGAGAGCGTCGACCGCGCCTTCGAGACCACCCTGGCCGAAGGCGTCCGCTTCGAACGCCGGCTGTTCCACGCGACGTTCGCCACCGCGGACCAGAAGGAGGGCATGGCCGCCTTCGCCGAGAAGCGCCCGGCGGAGTTCACCCACCGCTGACGCCCCTTCCGGGGAGTGCCGGGAAATCCCGGGACGGGCCGCCGATCCGCGTCGCGCCGTCGGCGGCGGGGCGAGGATAATTCACGTGCGGTGCTCCGGAGGATGAACTCGGCGTGACATATTCCGATCGAGTCGGAATTCGACCGGCCGGCCGGTTCCGGTATTCCCGTGGTTCTTCCGGCCCGGCCCGGGACCGGGCCGGAAGAACACGCGGGGTGCCGAATTCCGAACTACGCGGGAACGACCCCGGCGGACTGCGTGAGGCCGTCGAAGCCCGCCGGGTCGGTGCCCAGACCGGCCGGTGCCACCCAGTCGAAGGGCTGGTAGACCGCCGGGCCCAGGCCCAGGCTCTCGGCGACCGTCTCACGCAGCCGGTTGGAGGTGAACCCGCCGATGACGTTCATCTGCGCGTCCCGGTAGAGGCGCTCCACCTCGTGTCCCCGGGTGACGCCGGCCGCGCCGTGGATCTGTACGGCGCGGGCGGCGACCTCGACGGCCATCTCGGTCGCGTAGATCTTGAGCATGGCGATCGCCTCCCGGGCCGACCGGCCGGCGGCGAGTTCGGTCACCGCCTTGCGGGCCAGCACCCGGGCGGCGTCGATCTGGGCGCGGGACTCGGCGAGCTGGGTCTGCACGCCCTCCATGTGCCCCAGGGGCCGGCCGAAGGAGACCCGCTCGCCCGCGTACCGGACCGACGCGTCCAGTGCGGACTCGGCGATGGCGATGGCCGAGACCGAGATCAGCAGCCACCCCCAGGCCATCAACTCGGCCAGTTCGCCCGCCAGTTCGCCGAAGGGCACGGGTACCACGTCGGCCTCGGCGACCACGGCCTCGGTGAAGACGATGCCGCCCCAGGGCATGCCGCGCAGCCCCATCCGCGGCGTTTCGTAGCGGCGGACGCCGGGCTGGTTCAGGTCGACGAAAGCGAGGCACCAGTCGTGGCCCTCGTCCCCGGGGGCCTTCTGCCGGCGGGCGAGCGTCACGGCCAGGTCGGCGTCGGGCGCGTTGGTGATCTTGGCCTTCTCGCCGCTGATGAGGAACCCCTCGCCCGGGGCACCGGCGGGCCGCACGGTGGTGCTGTAGGTGCCGGCGTCGCTGCCCGCGGGCGGCTCCACGATGGCGAAGCAGGCCAGCTTCTCACCGGAGATCAGCGGCTTCAGCAGCCGGTCGTGCTCGCTCGGCCGGCTGTAGCGGGAGATCAGCTTGCCGCAGAGCAGGCCGGACACGGTGGCGGTCCAGTAGCTGCCGGCACAGGCCCGGGCCAGTGCCTCCATGGCCGCCAGCTGGGTGAGGCCGTCGGCACCGGTGCCGCCCGACGCCGGCGGGTGGAACAGCCGCAGGTAGCCGCTGTCGATGATCTCCGTCCAGTTCGGCGAAGGCATCCGGCCCTCCGCGTCGGTTTCGGCGGCCCGGGAGGCGGTGCCCGGGAAGCTGAGGACGGTGCCGTGCGGTGTGTCGGTCATGTCGGTATCAGTCCTCACGTCAGCCGAGCCCGAGCAGGGACGCGGCGATCACCGGACGCAGCACCTCGGTGCCGCCGCCGGTCTCGGCGAAGAACAGTGCGTCGCGGTGCGCCCGCGCGATCAGGTGGTCGCTGGTCAGGGCGGCCGGGCCGGACAGGCGCGCGGCCCCCTCGGCGACCGCCCGTGCGGCGGCCGCCACGAAGAGCCGGGCGGTGGCGGCGTCCTGGCGGGTGGGCCGGCCGCCGGAGTCGAACTGTCCGGCCGCCCGGTACAGCAGGCCGGCGGCCAGTTCGCAGCGGGTGGCGAGGTCCGCCAGGGTGAACCGGACGGACTGGGCGTGCACGAGGGGCCGGCCGAAGACCTGGCGCTCGCCCGCACCGTCGACGGCGTCCCGGACCAGGGCCCGCATGACGCCGAGCCAGGGTGCGCTGGAGAAGACCCAGTCCAGTGACGCCAGCAGCGGCTCCACCTCGGTCTCGGCGCCGCCGACGGTGCCCAGCACCGCGTCGTCCGGGACGTGGCAGCCGTCCAGGACCAGCCGCCCCCAGGTGCAGGTGCGCATCGCGGCGGGCGCCGACTCGGTGATCAGCAGCCCGGGCGTGGAGCGGTCCAGGACGAAGGCCGTCCGGCCGCCGCCGTCGTGCGTGGCGACGACCAGGAAGTGGTGGGCCACCGGACCGCCGGCGACGAGGTCCAGGTCGCCCGTGAGCACCCAGCCGCCCAGCCCCGGCGTGCCGGGCCGGGCCGTGACGGTCGGGGCGAGGGCGGCGCCCTGGGTCTGGCGCAGGGACACGGCGCCGATCCAGTCGCCGGAGGCCATCAGGGGCAGGTAGCGCTCGCGCTGGCGGGGGCTGCCGAAGGCGCGCAGCGGCACCGTGGCGAGCACCGCGTGGACGCCGACGGCGAGGGCGAGGCCCGGGTCGCGGGCTCCTTCGCCCAGGCCTTCGAGGAGGGCACAGGTCTGGGTGGCGCTGAGGCCGCCGCCGCCG
Organism: Kitasatospora sp. NPDC058218; assembly: GCF_042882445.1. NCBI lineage: Bacteria > Bacillati > Actinomycetota > Actinomycetes > Kitasatosporales > Streptomycetaceae > Kitasatospora > Kitasatospora sp. NPDC058218. The sequence goes on from NZ_JBHVWC010000010.1 coordinate 14,883, forward strand.
AGGGCGCGCGGTACCAGCGGCCCGGCGAGGCCGGGGCCGGGTCGGGCGCCGGCCAGTTCGGCGAACAGGGCCGGGTCCCAGCGGTGGTCACGGTCGCGCTCGGCGGCGCTCGGCCGTGCGACGCGCTCGGCCAGCTCGCGGGCCGCGGCGGCCGACGACGGGTCACCGGCCCCCTGGGCGGCAGGCTTGAGTTCCTGTGGAACAACCATCGGAAGTTCTCTCCTTTCTACGGGCCGTGCTCAGATCGGTAAGAGGTCGCTTCCCCCGGCGCTGCGGGGTGCGTTCGCACGGTTCGACCGGTCTCTTCTCACGTTTTCCATGGCTCCGTTCTCGGATCGCGGGGGTGCGGCGGTACGGGGCGGCACACCGTCGGGGAGCGCTCGAACAGCTCGCCGGGGATGCCCCCGGCCTCCCGCCGCTCGGCGCGGATTTCGCGCGCCTATTCAGCGATACAGGCCCGCTCGGAGGCGTGTCCACAAAATTGTCGGCATGCCGACGAGAAGTCCGCACAGCTCACTGTCCATGACGTTCCATCACAGTCCTTGACAAGCTCCTGACATTGACGGTGTTGTCCCTTCACAGCGAGATCGCCCACCATATTTGTCGAGCGCACTGCGCATCGTCGCTCTTTCGGCCCTGCTTCATTCGTACATGCCGCATCGCGAGAATTCAGGCCGGAGCCGAGGTCAGCGCGAATGGGAACCCGGCTCGGGAAAAGGAGGGAACGCACATGGCACCAGCAGAGCACCTGAAGGAAGACGTGCCCCCGCAGGGGCTGCCCCATCTGTCCGACGCGACCTTGCGGGACTCCGCGCACATGGCCGGCGTCGAGTTCGGCCCCAAGGACGCCGCCCACATCGCCGACCTCCTGGTCCGCACGGGAGTCGAGCTGGTCGAGGTCGGGATGATCTCCGGCCCGTCGTCCAAGGACGCGGACCTCATCCTCGCCACCCACGAGGCGGTGGGCCCGGAGCGCTCGCTGAGCCTGGTCGTGGTGCGCGACCGCCAGCAGGTGGTCAAGGCACTGGACGAGGCCAAGCGGCTGGGCGTTCGGTCCGTGATGTTCTCGATCCCGACGTCCGAGCAGCACGCGGCCCTCAAGCTGAGCTCGGCCAGCACCAAGTACCTGATCGCGGTGGCCCGGGCGGCCATCGTGGCGGCCAAGGAGCGCGGCTTCCACGTCACCTTCAGCGGCGAGGACGGGGCCCGCACGCCGAAGGAGCGGCTCGTCCCCTACGTCGAGGCGGGCTTCGAGGCCGGCGCCGACCGGTTCCGGCTCGCGGAGACCGTCGCCTACCTGTCGCCGTGGCAGATGGAGGAGCAGATCCGCAGCATCACCGCGATCGACGGCTCCGAGATCGAGATCCACTCGCACAACATGCTGGGCATGGCGGTCGCCAACTCGCTGGCCGCCTACCGGGCGGGGGCGAAGTGGATCTCCGCGACGGCCGGCGGCATCGGTGAGCGCGGCGGCAACGCCCCGCTCGCCGAACTGCTCACCTCGCTGCGGGTGATCTACGGCGACACCCGTTTCGACCTGAGCCACCTCACCGAGCTCACCAACGCCGCGCTGCGCGGCGCCCGGCTCGGCGACGCCTTCCAGTCCGGCCCCACGGCCCCGCACGCCTTCGCCTACGAGCTGCCCGGCCAGCTGACCCACCCGGAGGCCTACGAGACGCTGGCCCCGGAGATCGTAGGGAACTCCCGCGAGCTGCGCGTGCGCACCCGGCTGACCACGCCGCTGGTCAGGTGGGCGCTCGACGAACTCGCCGAGTCCGTCGACGTCGATGCCTTCACCGCCTGGCTGACCGGCCGTCAGGAGCAGGACGACCGCGACCTGCTGGACCGTGACGCGATCCGCAAGGCCGCCGTCGAGTTCCAGTCCGTCTGACCGGGCCCGGGCACCTCCCGGACCCCACCTTCCCTTCCCGGATCCACATCCACACGAGAACGACTACGGAGATGACAATGTCTGCTGGCACGTTGACCGGCCTGTGCCCCGAATGCGAGACCGATCTGACCACCCCGCCGTTGGTACAGGGCGAGACCATCGCCTGCCCCGAGTGCATGTTGACGCTGCGGGTCGAGGACGTCGTGGAGGGCCGGCTCAGCCTCCAGATGGTCGAGGTGCAGCTTCGCGATTGGGGCCAGTAACCCCATGGAACGAACTGTCGCCATCGTCGCCGACCGGGTCGGCTGGGAAGAGCGCCGGCTGATCGACGCGGCCGCGGGCCTCGGCCTGCGCATCGAGTGGGTCAACGACGAGTCCCTCGCCCTGGGCGACCAGGAGTCGGCCTCGCTCGGTGGCTTCGCCGCCGTGCTCGTCCGCAGCCGCAGCTACACACGGGGCGGCCTGATCGCCACCGTCGCGGAGGCGGCCCGGATCCCCACCCTCAACACGGTCTCGGCCATCCAGGCCTGCGAGAACAAGCTGACGCTGCGCGCCCAGCTGCGCGCCGCGGACGTGCCGGTGCCCGACTTCCGTCTCGTGCTGTCCCGGCGGGACTTCGAGAAGGCCCTGGTCGAACTGCCGCCGCCGGTCGTGCTGAAGCCGGTCTTCGGCGGCATGGGCAAGCGGGTCACCCTGCTGCGGGACGCGGACACCGCGCACTCGGTCTACGACTACGTCGAGGACCTCGGGCACGGCTTCGAGCAGGCCTCGCTGGTCGAGCCCTACCTGGCCGGCGGGTCCTCGCTGCGCTGCTTCGTGGTCGGCCGCGAGCTGGTCGCCATCGCGGAGTTCCACAGCGCGGGGACGGACTGGCGCAGCAACGCCGCGCTGGGCAACCGCAACCGCGCCGTCGACCTCGACCCCGAGGTGCAGAAGATCGTCGACGGAGTGCTGGACGTCCTCGGCGAGGGCATCTTCGGCATCGACCTCTTCGCGACGCCCAACGGCTACGTCGTCAACGAGGTCAACCACGCGCCGGCCTTCCGGGCGGTGGCCTCGGCGACCGGGGTGGACATCGCCACGGCCATCGGCCGCTACGTACGGGAGGAGATCGGATGATCCGGGTCGGCATCTTCGGGGCCTCCGGGCTCGCCGGCGGTGAACTGATCAGACTGGTCATCCAGCACCCCGAGCTGGAGCTCACCTTCCTGGGCGGCAACGCCAGCGCGGGGCGCCGCCCCGCCGAGTTCCACCCGGGCCTGCGGCTGGACCTCGGGCTGACCATCGAACCGGTCAGCACGAACCTCGCCGGCCGGTGCGACGTCGTCTTCCTCGCCACGCCCGCCACCGCCTCGGCGGAGCTGGCGGCGCGGCTGGCCGACGAGGTCCCCTGCGTCATCGACCTCAGCGGCGCCTTCCGGATCCAGACGCCGGCGCTGCACGACCGGTGGTACCCGGACGTGCGGCGGGCGGACGGCCTGGCCGACCGGTTCGTCTACGGCGTCCCGGAGCTGATCGGCGACCAGCTGCCCGGCGCCGCGCTGATCTCGCTGCCGGGCTGCTTCGCCACCGCGATCACCCTCGGGCTCGCCCCGCTGGTGATCGGCCTCGGCCTCGACCTGAAGACCGTGGTGGTCGACGGAAAGACCGGCTCCAGCGGCGGCGGCCTGTCCCTGCGGACCGCGGACCTGCACCCGCTGCGCAACGGCGCCATCGCGCCGTACGCGCCGGCCGGGCACCGGCACGCGGCGGAGGTCAAGGACTTCCTGGAGCGCAGCAAGCCGGGCGGCATCGACTCGCTGAGCATGTCGGCGTACGGCGTCTCGCACGTGCGCGGGCTGATGGCCAGCTCCTACGTGTTCACCGACGACGAGGTGGACGCGCGCACCCTGAACCGCGCCTACCTGCGCTTCTACAAGCAGCGCCCGTTCGTGCGGGTCCGCCGGCACAACGAGACGCTGATCCCGGTGCCCGACCCGCAGGCCGTCCTGGGCTCCAACTACTGCGACGTGTCCGTCCTGCACGACGAGGAGGGCGGCCGGATCGTCGTCCTGGCGGCGCTGGACAACATGGTCAAGGGCGCGGCGGGCCAGGGCATCCAGGTCCTCAACCTGCGCTTCGGCCTGCCCGAGGAGACGGGGCTGACCATGCAGCCGGTGATGCCGGCATGACCGGGACGAACGCCACCGACACCCCGACCGTCGTCAAGCTCGGCGGCAGCACGGTCGACGACCTCGCCGGCTCCTGGTGGGACGACCTGGCCCGGTTCGGCCAGGACCGCCCGCTGGTCCTGGTGCACGGCTGGTCCAAGCCGCTGAAGAACCTCAGCCCCCGCTACCACGAGCCGTCGGCGATCCTGCGCGACCGGTACGGCAACCAGAGCCGGTGGACGACGCCCGAGGTCATCGAGGACATCAAGACCGTCAGCGCCGAGCTCGCCGAGGACGTCCTGCGACGTCTGGAGCAGCGCGGCATCACCGCCGAGCGCGCGCTCGGCAGCGACGGCCTGGTGACCGCGGGCGAGGGCGAGCGCTGGTGGTGGAAGGAGAAGCAGCTCGTCGAGCTGGAGAACCTCGTCGGTCCCATCACCGGCGTGGACCCGACGGTGCTGAAGAACCTCCGGCCGGGCCACGCGTACCTGGTCACCCCGCTGGCGCGGGACGCGGCCGGCCGCGAGGTGAACACCGACGGCGACCGGGCCGCCGCCGCCGTCGCGGGCGGCATCGGGGCCGAACAGCTGGTCCTGGTCACGGATGTCGCGCACCTGCTGATCGACGATCAGCCGGTGCGCCGGATCACGGCGGAGGCCGCGGCCAAGTTCCGGGACAAGGGCGCCACCGGCGGGATGCGCAAGAAGTTGCGCGCCGCGGGGGAGGCCCTGGACCGGGGAGTGGAACGCGTCGTCATCGGGAGCGCACCCGTGACCGACCTGATCGCCGAGCGCACCGGAACCGTCATCACACGAGCGTGAGGAGCAGGGCACGTGGCGAAATCCCGTGTGCTAGTCGTCAACAACGGAACGCTGTCGCTGAAGCAGCTCCGCGGCCGCTTCGAGGAACTGGGATCGGAGACGGACGTCGTCCGTGCCGACGCGGTACCCGCCGACCTCGGCGGCCGCTACCAGGCGATCGTCCTGAGCGGTACCAAGGTGCGGGCCTATGACAGCGACTTCTACCGGCCGCTCATCGACCTCGTGACCAATGCCGACGTCCCGGTCTTCGGGATCTGCGGCGGCATGCAGATCATCGCCGTCGCGGCCGGCGGCCGGCTCGCCGAGGGGCCGCAGCGCGTGGGCGGCTACGAGGTGCAGGTCGACAAGGAGGAGCCGCTCTTCACCCATGTGAAGCCGACCGTGACGGTCTTCCACCGTCACACCCTCTACCTGCAGGAGGCGCCCGAGGGCTTCCGCTCCATCGGCCGCTCGGAGCACGCCCCGGTGGAGTTCATCCGCTCCGAGGACGGGCGGATCCACGGGGCCCAGGCACATCTGGAGTTCCGCAGCGACGGCCTGGAGATTCTGCGAGGCTTCGCACAGTTGTATCAGTGACGGACCGTCAGCAGGCGTGTGCGGCCGTGCCTCCCCGGGGCGGCCGCCGCGTCTGCGCGACGCACCGTCGGCTTTCTGAACCCACCTAGGTACCAAAGGACTTCGCAATGACTGTGGAAGAGACCCAGGCACCCGCATTCGCCGTTCACCTCAACGGCAGCGGCGGCGCGATCAAGGGCTGGGTGGTCGTCGACTCCCTCGTCGACGGCCTGGCCATGGGTGGCACCCGGATGACCACCGGGGTCACCGAGGAGGAAGTGGCGGGCCTGGCCCGCGACATGACCGACAAGTTCACCCTCGCCGGGCTGCGCATCGGCGGCGCCAAGGCCGGCATCGTCTCCGACGGCAGCAACCGCGAGGAGACCTTCCGGACCTTCGGGCGGACCGTGAAGCCGCTGCTGCACGGCGGCATCCACCTCGGCATCGACATGGGCGTCACCCCCGCGGACCGGGCCGTGTTCTTCGAGGAGGCCGGCTACGACCCGCGCTTCCGACTGGGCGCCCCGGACATGCCGATCGACTGGCGCACCTACTACGAGCCGCTGATCGACTGCACCGGGCACGGGGTGGGCGTGGCCGCGGTCACCGCCCTGGAGGAGAGCGGCCGCACCGAGTCGGCCCGGGTCGTGGTGCAGGGCTTCGGCGCGGTGGGCCGCGCGGTCGCCCGCTTCCTGGAGGACCGCGGGCACATCGTGGTGGGCGTCGCCGACGTCCAGGGCACCATCAGCGCGGACCGGCTGCCGGTGGCCGACCTGGTCGCCATCACCGACGAGTTCGGCCGGATCGACCGCTCCCGCCTGCCGCAGGGCGTCACCCAGTCCGGCGAGCCGGACGCCTGGCTCGACGTCGACGCCGACCTGCTGATCCTCGCCGCGCAGAAGTACGCGATCAACGCCGACAACGCCCACCGGCTGCGCCCGCGCCTCGTGGTCGAGGGCGGCAACCTCGCCTCCAGTGCCGAGGGCAAGGCCAAGGTGCTGGCCGCCGGCGCCACCATCGTCCCGGGCGTGATCGCCAACATCGGCGGCGCCGGCTCGGCGGCCCTGGCCGTCACCCGGGTCGTCCCGTTCCACCTGGAGGCGGAGGCCCGCAAGGCCTGGGTCTTCGACTGGGTCGGCGACCGGGTCCGGCAGAACACCCGTGACCTCCTGGAGATCGCCGCCGGCCGCGCGGGCGACCCGCTGCCCGAGCTGCTCGCCGCCCGCCGCAAGGAGCGCGGATGAGCGCCACCACGCCCGCCGGCCCCGAGCAGGCCCCGGTCCGCGACAGCGCGGCCGAGTACCTGCGCCGCGGCTGGTGGCGTGAGGAGACCTTCCTCGACGACCTGCGCCGGCAGGCCCGGCTGCGGCCGCACAAGCTCGCCGTCGCCGGGCGCCGGATCGGGGAGGCTCGCACCGACACCCTCGACTACTCCGAACTCGCCGTACTGACCGACCGCTTCGCCCTCGCACTTGCCGAACTCGGTGTGCAGCGCGGAGAGTTCGTCGCCGTCCAGCTCCCCAACCGGTGGGAGATGGTGCCGCTGCTGTTCGCCTGCATCCGGGTCGGCGCCGTCATCTGCCCGATCGACCCGGTGTGCCAGGAGGAGGAGCTGCGCCACCGCCTGGAGCTCACCGGCGCCAGGGTCTGCATCACCGTCCCGGAGTGGAACGGCTACCCGCTGGCCGCGCACCTCACCGCGCTGAAGGCCGAACTGCCCCTGGAGCACGTGGTGGTGGTCGGCGGCCGGGACGCCGGCACGCTCTCCTTCGACGACCACTTCGTCGGCGTCCCGTGGGAGGAGCAGCGCGCGGGCGAACTGGACGGGCGCGAACTCGCCCCGGACGACCCGTTCGTGGTGCTGTTCACCTCCGGCACCACCGGCGTCTCCAAGGGGGTGCTGCACAGCCAGAACACCATCCACGCGGCCGTCCGCGGCTACGCCGACACCTTCCTGCTCGACGACAGCCTGGTCGCGGCCGTCACCACCCCGCTCGTCCACTACTCCGGCTTCGGCCAGGGCATCCTCACCGGCGTCATGCTCGGCGCCACCGTGGCCTTCCAGGACGTCCGGCGCAACTCCGCGCTGCTCGACCTGGTCGAGCGGTACGGCGCGACGCTCCTCTACGGTCCGCCGTCCACCCTCGTGGACATCGCGGCGTCCCAGCGGGCCGACCCGCGCGACGTCTCCACCCTGCGCCACGCCGTCACCGGCTCCGCGCCGGTGCTCCAGGAGCTGGTGGACGACGTGCGCGAGACCCTCGGGGCCCGCACCTACTCGGTGTGGGGCATGTCCGAGTTCGGGCCCGTCACCATCACCCGGCTCGACTACAACCAGGACTGGGCGGCCAGCAGCAACGGCGGGCCGATCGACTCCATGGAGCTGCGCATCGACGACCGCGACGATCCGGGCAAGCGCGCCCAGGTCGGCCGGCTGCGGGTGCGCGGCGCGGCGCAGGCCCTCGGCTACTACAAGCGCGAGGACGTCTTCGCCGCCGAGTTCAACGCCGAGGGCTGGTTCGACACCGGGGACCTGGCGCGCGACGACGGCCGCGGCGGCATCCGCATCCTCGGCCGGGCCAAGGACGCCCTGATCCGCGACGGCATCGTCGTCCCGATGACGGAGCTCGAAGCGATCATCTCGCGGCACCCGGAGGTGACCGAGACCGCCCTGGTCGGGTCCACCGGCCGGACCGACGACCCGATCCTCGCGGTGGTCGTCACCGGCGGCGCGCAGCCCGAACTGGCCGAGATCCACGCCCAGCTGACCGAAGCCGGTCAGGACCGGCGCTTCTTCCCGGAGCGCCTGGTGGTCGTCGACGCCCTGCCGAAGACCCTCACCGGCAAGGTCCGCAAGGCCGAGCTGCGCCGCCGCTACGGCGGGCAGTGACCGGCCCGTCCCGTTCCCGCGCCACCCTCCGTACCGACCCCGGCACCAACCCCCCTCCGATCCGTGGAGCACACCCATGCCCGAGCCCGCGAAGGTGACGCTGTCGGCGACGCTGGCCGCCGACGAGGCCCTCGCCCGCAGACGCGCCGCCGGCGAACAGGTCCTGATCATGGCCAGCGGCGAGATCGGCCTGCCGGTCCACCCCGAGCTGAAGGCCCGGCTGGCGGCCGCCGCCGACCGGGCGACGTACGGCCCGGTGGCCGGCAGCCCGGCCCTGCGGACGGCGGCGGCCGGCTACTGGCAGCGGCGCGCCCTGGCCGCCGACCCGGAGCTGGTCGTCGCCGGGCCGGGCAGCAAGTCCCTGCTGTTCGCCCTGATCATGGCGGTCGGCGGCGACGTGGTGATCCCCCGGCCCAGCTGGGTCAGCTACGCCGCCCAGGCCGAGCTCGTCGGCGCCCGCGTCCTCAAGGTGCCCGTCGTGGCGGGGGAGGGCGGGGTGCCGGACCCGGACCTGCTGCGCGAGACGGTCCTCGCGGCCCGGGCCGCCGGGCACGACCCGCGCTCCGTCGTGGTCACCCTGCCGGACAACCCCACCGGCGCCGTCGCCTCGCCCGACACCGTACGGCGTCTGGGAGAGGCGGCCCGGGAGCTCGACCTCGTCATCATCTCCGACGAGATCTACTGCGACCTGGTCTTCGACCCGGCCACCCCGGCGGTCTCCCCGGCCGCGTTCGCACCCGAGCGCACCGTGGTCACCACCGGGCTGACCAAGAACCTGGCGGTCGGCGGCTGGCGCACCGGGGTCGCCCTGCTGCCCGACGGCAGCGCCGGGCGGCAACTGCACGCGCGGCTGCTCGCCATCGCCAGCCAGATCTGGTCCAGCCCGCCCGCTCCCGTCCAGGTGGCGGCCGCCTACGCCTTCGGCGAGCCGCCGGAGATCGTGGAGCACGTGGCCGCCTCGCGCCGGCTGCACGGCATCGTCGCCCGGGCGACGGCGGAGCGGTTCACCGCCGCCGGGGCCGTGCTGGCCCCGGTCCGCGCCACCTGCTACCTGTACCCGGACTTCGAGCCGCTGCGCGAGCAGCTCCACGCCGTCCACGGGGTGCGCACCGGAACCGAGTTGGCCGCTCTGCTCACCGACCGCTACGGCGTCGGCGTGCTGGGCGCCGAGGCGTTCGGGGAGGCCGCCGAGCCGCTGCGGCTGCGCGCGGCCACCAGCCGGTTCTACGGCGAGACCGCGGAGCAGCAGCACGCCTCCCTGGCCGCCGCCGATCCGCTCGCACTGCCGTGGATCCGTGCCGCCATCGACCGGGTCGACGAGGTCCTCACGGACCTCACCGCCCCGTCCACCACCCGGCTCCTGCCGGGCCGACCGCACCAACGAGCCTAGGAGGACCACCGAGATGTCCATACTCTTCGAATGCGAATACCAGGGCGAGCGGTACGTGGGCTTCGAGAAGCCCGCCCCCGGCCAGGCTCTGACGCTGTACCGCGTCAACGACGGCCGCCTGCAGGCCGAGTTCATCGCCGCCGAGAGCGCCGAGGAGGTCGTCGCCGCGATCAAGGCCGAGGTCGAGCCGATCACCGTCGAGGGCGGCGAGGAGCAGGTGAAGTACCTGCCGCCGCTGCTGCCGGAGGCCAGCGGGAACGCCCTGCTGAGCGGCTTCATGCGCACCCACAAGTCGAAGTTCGAGGGCGAGCCGGGCGAGGACGACGAGTTCGTGCCGCCGAACTGGTTCTTCAAGGGCTTCGGTTCCTGGCTGCGGCTGCCCGGTGAGCCCCTCGTCGTGCCGGAGAAGTCGGTGGCGCTGATCGAGGAGCCGGAGATCGCCCTCGTCTACGTCAACGACGACGCGGGCAACCCGCGGTACGTCGGCTACACGTTCGGGAACGACCTGTGCGACATCGGTCTGCACATCCAGAACCCGGGCTGGAACCCGTACTGCAAGCTGTGCGACACCTCGATCACCCCGTGGCTGTTCCTCGGGGAGCCGCCGGCCTCGGTGACCGGCCGGGTCGTCATCGAGCGGGACGGCGTCCCCGCCTGGGAGGGGCCGTTCGACTGCGGCGAGGACGCCCTGTACTTCCGGATCCAGGACATGGTGGACAACCTCTTCGAGTACCCGGCGCTCCGCCGGCCGGGCCTGGTCAACTACGTCCTGCTCGGCGCCGACAAGGCCAGCTACCACGACGGGTTCCGGATCGCCCACGGCGACCGCATCACCATCGACTTCAAGAGCCACGGGGTCGTCCTCTCCAACGAGGTGACGTTCGGTCAGTCCGAGGTCTCGGCCTAGGCACCGGTGACCGGTTCCCGTTCTTGTGGCCTGATCCACCTGCCCGGTGGGGGCGTTCGCCCCGCCGGGCAGGTGGGTTCCTGCAAGAAGTCCAGTATGTGAGACGGTCTCGCCACAGAAATCGGCCGCCCCTCGATCGCCCCCGCAGCGCCCCGCCCGCCCGTCGCCGCCGACCGCTCCGCGCCTTTGACCTGCATGATTGACGATTCGTCAACTCGCTGAAGTCCCACGCCGAGTGGTGTGTTCCGGCCTCGCGGCAGCCACCGGTTCCGCCAGAACATAAATAAGTCCATCATCTCTGCGAGAAACGGGATGACCGGACGACCGGCGGTTGTTGCGGCTGGCAGCACGCTGCGTCGGGGCCGGGGGGCTTTGGCGTGCACGAACCGCCTTCCGACCCGTGGTCGGCTCACCCCGTACGTACCGCAGCGTCCTGAATCCGCATTCGTATGAGAGTTTGAGGTAACAAGCATGGCAACGTCCCAGACCGGGCTGTCGGCAAGCTCCCCTCCTGATACGGAGGAGAGTCGCAAGCTCCCGCTGTCCCCCCTGTTGGCCCTGGCCACGGCAGCCTTCGTGATGGTGCTGACCGAAGCGCTGCCCGCAGGTGTGCTCCCCGAGATGGCGCGTGACCTCTCGGTCAGCGAGTCCGCGATGGGGCAGGCGCTGACGATCTACGCGATCGCCACCGGCGTCTCGGCCATCCCGCTGGCGGCCGCCACGGCCGGCTGGCGCCGCAAGCAGCTGGTCCTGGTCGCGGTGGTGGCGTTCATCTTCGCCAACACCGTCACCGCGATCTCGTCGAACTACATCCTGACCATGGGCTTCCGCCTCGTCGCCGGTGTGGCCGCGGCCGCCGTCTGGGGTGAACTCGTGGTGTACGCGCGCCGACTGGCGCCGCCGCACCTGGTGGGCCGGGCCATCGCGATCACCATGATCGGCATCCCGCTCGCGCTCTCCCTGGGCATCCCGGCGGGCACCTTCCTCGGCAAGGTGTTCGGCTGGCGGCTGACGTTCGGCCTGATCACCGCGGTCACCGTACTGCTGCTGCTCTGGATCATCGCGTCCGTGCCCGACCACCCGGGCCAGAAGGCGGGCAACCGTGAGCCGATCCTGCAGGCCCTGCGCCTGCCCGGCGTGTCGATCATCCTGGTCGTGGTGGCCGCCTACGTGCTCGCCCACAACACCTTCTACACGTACATCGCCTCGTTCCTGGACGAGAACAAGATGGGCGACAACCGAGACGTCGTGCTGCTGGTCTTCGGTCTCGCCTCGATGCTGAGCATCTGGATCACCGGCACGCTGATCGACCGCTACCTGCGCGAACTGACCATCGCCAGCTGCGTCCTGTTCTCGGTGGCGGCGGTCTTCCTGGCGCTGACGCCCAGCAGCCCGGTCGCCGTCTACGGGGCGATGGTGCTGTGGGGCCTCGGCTGGGGCGGCCTGGCCACCCTGCTGCAGACCGCGGTCACCAACACCGGCGGCAGCCGCGGACAGGCGCTGCTGGTCACGGTCTGGAACTCGTTCATGGCCGGCGGTGGCGTGGCCGGCGGGATCCTGCTCTCGGCGGCCGGACCCGGCTCGTTCCCGTGGACCGTCCTGCTGCTCGTGATCCCCCTGATCGCCCTGGTGATCGCCGCCCGGACGCACGCCTTCCCCGCGAAGCGCGCGGCCTGAGCCTCCCGGTCATGGCAGTGGCTCCCGCCCCAAGGGGGGGGCGCCCCGCCCGGGGGGGGTCCCGGGGGGGGGGGCGGCCGGGGGGCCCGGCCCCGGGCGCGGCCGGCGGGCCGGGGGGGT
>NZ_JBHVWC010000010.1:27293-178369 GCF_042882445.1 Kitasatospora sp. NPDC058218
GTTTCCCCCCCGCCCGCGGGGTCCTTGGCCCCCCGCCCGCCCCCCCCCCCCCGGCTGCGGCGGGCCGCGCGCGCCCTGTTCTGGGCTGGGCCCCCCCCCCCCGGGGCGGCCCCCACTGCCGTCTGTCGAACCGTTCGGTCGTCGCGCCGGGGTCGCCTGCCCCGGGCCGCGCCGTCCGTCCGTTCGTCGACCGCAGGGGAAACAGCAGTTGACGATTGTTCGGACGACGGGTTGCGGTCCTGCGGGGTGCGCTCGCGGAGGTTCGCCTGCGGGGAATCGCGATGGGGGGCTGTCTTTGTGGTGCGTCTACGGGGATGCGTCTACGGGCGTACGTGCCTGCGGAGTTGCGTGCGCGGCGGGGGCCGCGCGCCTGCGGGCGCCGGGCGTCAGCCGTGGCCGATGCGGTAGCCGACGCCGCGGACGGTGATGACCCAGGTGCTGGCTCCCAGCTTCGCGCGAAGGTTGCGCACGTGCGTGTCGATGGTGCGGCTGGAGTCCACCCAGTCGGTGTCCCAGACCCGGGCCATCAGATCCTTGCGTGACATGACGTTGCCGGGGTTCGAGGCCAGGATGTGCAGCAGCTCGAACTCCTTGGCGGTGAGGCTCACCCGCTCGCCGTGCAGGCGGACTTCGCGGGTCCTTTCGTCAACGTGCAGAGGGCCGATGGATAATATGCGGATGGGGGCCGGTCTAGGATGAGCCCGGCGCAGGACGGCCTCGATACGCGCCGTCATCTCGCGCGGGCCGCAGGAACGGACGACGCAGTCGTCCGCGCCCGCCTGGAGGGCGAGCACCCGGTCAAGTTCGGTGTCGCGACCGGTGAGAGTGATAATGGGCTTGTCTCCGCTCGCTCGTATCGAACGGCACACTTCGAGGCCGTCGATGTCGGGAAGATCGAGGTCGAGCAGGATCATGTCCGAGTGCTCATGGGTTCTCAGCACCTCTGCGCCAGTGCTGGCGAGCCTCGTGCAGTACCCCTGTCGTCGGAGGTCGTGTGCCCTTCCTTCGGCTGTGTCGTGGTCGCCGGCGACTACGAGCACCCGGATCGCTTGCGGCTCGGCGGTCTTCTCGGTCCGTCGGTACTGAACCGACACCACGGCCCGGGGCTGACCTGGTAGTTCGGTTCGAGAGGTTGCCGTCAGAGTCATAAAGTCCCCCCTGTACACCAGTTCTACACAGGATGCACCACGGGGAGGCGCCCCCGCTACAAAAATAGTGGCATTCTTTTTTTACGCCTATGGTGCGGGTGTATGAACGCCACATCTGACAGGAGCATGATGATGCAAGAGAGGGCGGCCCGGACGCGACAGAACCTGGTCAGCGCGGCCGCTGGCGAGTTCGACCGCGACGGATACGCGGGGGCGTCCCTGGCGCGGATCGCCAGGTCGGCCGGAATCACCACCGGAGCCCTGACCTTCCACTTCCAGAGCAAGGAGGAGATGGCCGCGGTGGTCCGGACCCAGGGCCACGCCGTGACCCAGGCCGTGGTGGGCCAGGTCACGGCGCGCAGCGAACCCCCGGTCCAGTCGGTCATCTCGCTGACACTGGCGCTGGCCGACCTGCTGGAACGGGAGGCCGTGGTGCGCGCCGCGGCCCGGCTCGCCAGGGAGCAACCCGGCGAGCCGGACTGGTCGTCGACCTGGGCCCCGGTGATCCAGGAGCGTCTGCAGGAGACGCACGAGGCCGAGTTGGGCCCGTACGGCGACCGGACCACCCTCGCCACCCTGGCCGGGTACCTGGTCACCGGTGCGGAGTCCTGCATCCGCCAGCGGGCCTGCCGCAAGGAGCCCCTGGACGGGCAGTCCGTGGAACACATCAGCCGCATCTGGGAGCTCATCGGCTGCGGAGAGCAGTGCCTGACTTGAGCCCCCGGGCGAGAGTCCCCCCGCCGGCCCCGTCAGACGGCGCTGCAGCCGCCGTCGACGGGGACGGCACCACCGGTGACGAACGAGGCCTGGTCGCTCAGCAGCCAGGCCGCCGCGCGCGCCACCTCGACCGGTTCGGCGAGCCGGGGCTGGATGGACCTGGCCACCGCCACCTGCTCCAACTGCGGTACCTGGCGCATGGCGTCCTCGATCAGCTCGGTGCGGGTGGTCCCGACCACCAGCGCGTTGACCCTGATGCCGCGCGCCCCGTACTCGGCCGCCGCGGCCCGGGTCAGGCCGAGCACCGCATGCTTGGCCGCGACGTACGGGGAGACCGCGCCGGTGGCGAACAGGCCGGCGATGCTGGCGGTGTTGACGATCGACCCGCCCGACTCCTGTCGCAGCATCACCGGCACCTGACGCTTCAGGCAGTTCCACACGCCGCGCACGTTGACGTCCATGATCCGGTCGTAGACCGCGTCGTCCGTTTCGTGCAGCTCTGAGCCGATCGATCCCCAACCGGCGTTGTTGAAGGCGCCGTTCAGGCCGCCGAACGCCTCCACCGCCGTGTTGACGGCGCGTTCGACGTCCGCCGGCGCCGTCACGTCCCCCGGTGCCACCTCGACCCGGCCGCCCCCGGAGCGGATCTCCTCGGCGAGCCGGTCGAGCAGTTCCTTGCGGCGGGCCATCAGCACCACGGCCGCACCCTCGGCGGCGAACAGCCGGGCGGCGGCCGCGCCTATCCCGCTGGACGCTCCGGTGATCATGACGGTCTTGTCCTGCAACAGCCCCTGGCCGTGCTCCATGTGCTTCGCCCCCCTGCCCGCGGCGCCGACAGGCCCGCGAGCCGGTCCTCGGTGTCCTCGAACTCGGATGTGGATCATTGTCCCGGGCCCGTTGCGCGGCGCACCAGTCGGGACGGTCGACCATCCGGGAAACAGGCCGTGGGCCACGGGCCCGGGCGTCGGGCGCTACTCCGGCCGCCCGCGGCACTCCGAGAGCTCGATCCGCCTGGCCGTGCTCGGCGTTGCGACGGCGGGCAGCAGGAGCTGCCAGAACTCCACGACGCGCTCCGGGAGATCGGCCCGCCTGGTCTCGATGAACGAATGCATCTGAGCACCCGTACACGCATAGACCACCAGGCGCGCGAGGGCCTGGATGTCGGTGCCGGCCCGCAGCTCCCGCCGGCGCTGGGCGACGACCAGGTCCTCCAGCAGTATCTCGGCCCACTGGCGGTGGGAGTTCTCGTCCGGGGAGTTGAACTGCTCCTGTTCCCAGACCAGTCGGGCGCCCGCCTGCAGGATGGGGTTGTCCAGGAGCTGGCAGGCCCAGGTGAGCGACACGTCGACGACGCGCTGCAGCCCCTCCGAGGGGCGCGGGGTCACCACCCACTCGGGCTGCCGGAAGACGATCTCCCGGGCCAGCTCGCTCTTGTTCCTGAAGTGGAAGTACACCGCGCCCAGGGTCAGGCCCGCCTCGTCGGCGATCTTCACGACGCTGGTCCCGGAGAAGCCCTGTTCTCCGAAGAGCTTCGCGGCGGCCTGGATGAGGGCGGCCCGCGTCCGCTCGGCCCGCTCCTGCTTCACTGGGCGTCCCACCATGCGACAACACCTCATGTTGCTTGATAAAGAAGAGTATTCTTCATTTTATAGGCTGGGGGGACGATTGCGACGCTCCCGTCCTCCGCCACACTGACTCCGGGGGGAGACGGCTCATCATGGAGTCGCGTCCAACGATCGTTCAGCACACAGCCACCACCCGGCCGGCGGCCGCGCCGGAGATACCGAGGCTCGTCGGCAAGTCCATGGCGGCTGAAGCACTCGTCACCGACTGGGGCGACGTCTGCGGCGCCACCCAGTGGGTGACCGTCCAATGGCCGCACGACCACCCCTTCTACGCCGAGGGCGGCCGCTACAGCCCCCTGCTGTTCACCGAGAGCGCCCGCCAGGCGCTGTCCGTGCTGAGCCATGCCGTCCACGGCATCCCGCTCGGGTACCGCTTCGGTCTGGAGCGTATCCGAACTTCCGTCAACTCGGACGAGCTGCGCACGACTTCCGGCCCGGCCCGGATCGATCTGCGCATCTCGCACAGTTCGATCACACGGCGCCGGCTCGGTTCCGCCCACCTCGTCTCCCAGGTCGAGGCCCGGCGCGCCGGACGCCACCTCGGGACGGCCGAACTGCACTACACCAGCCACCCGCCCGCCCTGTACGACCGACTGCGCGGCCGCTACGCGGACGCCGGCGAGGCGTTCGCCCGGGCGATCCCGCTCACCCTGCCGGCCCCCGCCACCCTGGTTGGCCGCCTGCACCGGCGCGACGTCGTCATCTCGCCGACGGGCACGGCGGGCCGCTGGCAACTGCGCACCGACACCGGCCACCGGGTCCTCTTCGACCACCCGCACGACCACGTGCCGGGCATGGTGCTGCTGGAGGCCGTCGTCCAGGCGACCCAGGCCGCCCGGCCGCACCCGATGGTCCCGGTCGTCTTCGACAGCACCTTCCTGCGCTACGTCGAGTTCGACCAGCCCTGCCGGCTGACGGTCGCGCCCGAACCCCCCGACGCCGAGGGCCGCCCCCGCACCCGCGTCGACGCCACCCAGGCGGGCCGACCCGTCTTCTCCACCACCCTGACCACCGAGCCCCGCCGGAGCTGACGCCGACCGGGGGCGACCGGGTGGCTGCTGGGCCGGCGACATGATCGCCACCGGGGTGACGAACGTCGGACCCCCGGAAGGTCGCCCACCATCGGCCCCTCCACGAGAGCCCGCCGTCCGACCGGCCCGACCCCGTGCTCGGCTTCGACGCCGCCGTGACCGTCACCGGGATCCGGCGGGCGGTGCCCGGCACCGGGAGGCTCCGGGGCTGCGCGCGGGGGCCCGTCGGCGCGGCGGTGGCGCGGACCCCCGGGGCCGCCGCGGTGGGGAAATCCCTGCTCGGGTGGGTCCGGCTGAGAGGCCAAAATGGCTCAAAGCTAGCATGTAGGCATTCGCCTAGCTCGAAAGATGGACCCGTGACTGTCAACGAAGACGTGTTCACTAACTGGATGAACCGCGAGGAGATCGCGGAGTCGATGATCCCGATCATCGGGAGGCTGCAGCGGGAGCGGGACGTCACCGTTCTGCTGCACAGCCGTTCCCTGGTGAACAAGTCGGTGGTCAGCATCCTCAAGACCCACCGGTTCGCCCGCCAGATAGCCGGTGAGGAGCTCTCGGTCACCGAGACGCTGCCGTTCCTGCACGCGCTCACCGCGCTGGACCTCGGTCCCTCCCAGATCGACATCGGCATGCTCGCCGCGACGTACAAGGCCGATGACCGCGGTCTGTCGGTGGCGGAGTTCACCGCGGAGGCGGTGGCCGGCGCCACGGGTGCCAACAAGCTGGAGCGTCGCGGGTCGCGCGACGTCGTGCTGTACGGGTTCGGCCGGATCGGCCGGCTGCTGGCCCGCCTGCTCATCGAGAAGGCCGGCTCGGGCAACGGCCTGCGGCTGCGTGCCATCGTCGTCCGCAAGGGTGCGGGCGACGACCTCGTGAAGCGCGCCTCGCTGCTGCGGCGCGACTCGATCCACGGCCAGTTCAACGGCACGATCACCGTCGACGAGGCGAACAACACGATCATCGCCAATGGTCACGCGATCACGGTGATCTACTCCGACGACCCGACGAAGGTGGACTACACCGAGTACGGGATCAAGGACGCGATCCTGATCGACAACACCGGCCGGTGGCGGGACCGCGAGGGGCTGTCGAAGCACCTGCGCCCCGGCATCGAGAAGGTGGTCCTGACCGCGCCGGGCAAGGGCGACGTCCCGAACATCGTCCACGGTGTGAACCACGACATGATCAAGCCGGACGAGCAGATCCTCTCCTGCGCGTCCTGCACCACCAACGCGATCGTCCCGCCGCTGAAGGCGATGGCGGACGAGTACGGCGTCCTGCGCGGCCACGTGGAGACCGTCCACTCGTTCACCAACGACCAGAACCTGCTGGACAACTACCACAGCTCGGACCGCCGGGGCCGTTCGGCGCCGCTCAACATGGTCATCACCGAGACCGGTGCCGCCTCCGCCGTCGCGAAGGCGCTGCCCGACCTCGACGCGAAGATCACCGGCAGCTCGATCCGGGTGCCGGTGCCGGACGTGTCGATCGCGATCCTCAGCCTGCGCCTCGGTCGCGAGACCACCCGCGAGGAGGTCCTGGAATACCTCCGGGACGTGTCGCTGACCTCGCCGCTGCGGCGCCAGATCGACTTCGTCACCGCCCCCGACGCGGTGTCGAGCGACTTCATCGGCTCGCGCCACGCCTCGATCGTGGACGCCGGCCCGACCATGGTCGACGGCGACAACGCGATCCTCTACCTGTGGTACGACAACGAGTTCGGCTACTCGTGCCAGGTGATCCGGGTCGTCCAGTACGTCTCCGGCGTGGAGTACCCGACCTTCCCGGCTCCGGCGCTCTGATCCAGGTGCGCTGATCCCGGTGCTCTGACCGGGGCCGCCCACAGCACGCAGGCCCGCTCCACCTCGGTGGAGCGGGCCTGCGTCGTTCCGGACGGATGGACGGAGCGGGCGGGCGCACGGGCGGCGTGCCGCTCAGGCGCGGCCGGCGGCCTTCTGGGTGCGGCGGGCGAGGGAGTCGACGACCACGGCGGCCAGCAGCACGGCGCCGGTGATCATGAACTGGATGGCGTTGCTCAGACCCTCGATGTTCATCCCGGACTGGATCGAGCCGATCACCAGCGCACCGAGCAGGGCCGACCAGGTCGTGCCCCGGCCGCCGAAGAGGCTGGTGCCGCCGATGACGGCGGCCGCGATGCAGTTCATCAGGAGGTTGCCGCCGCCGGAGGTCTGGCTCGCGGACTGGATCTGGGCGGCCAGGAAGAGGCCGCCGATCCCCGCCATGGTGGAGCAGATGATGAAGACGCTGATCCGGATCCACGAGATGTTGATACCGGCGCGGCGCGCACCCTCGATGTTGCCGCCGAGCGCGAAGATCTCGCGGCCGTAGGTGGTGCGGCGCAGGACGAAGTCCAGCACCACGATGAAGATCAGGAAGATCAGCAGGGCCAGCGGCAGCCCCTTGTACTGGTTGAGGGTGTACGCGGCGAGGAACGCGATGACGGCCAGGGCCGTCGTGCGCACCGCGAGGTCGGCCGCCGGCCGGTAGGGCACGCCGGCCGCCCGGCGCCGTCTCGCGTCGGCCAGCGAGGCGCCGAGGAACAGCAGCACGCCCACGGCGGCGGCGCCGTAGGCGGCGATCTGCTGGCTGTAGATGGTGCTGTAGAGGCGGGAGACGATGTCCGTGCCGGGGAGGTTGACCGTGCCGCTGGCGCCGAGGATCTGCAGCATCGCGCCGTTCCAGCCGAGGTTGCCCGCGAGGGTGACGACGAAGGCCGGCACGCCGACCTTCGCGAAGAACACGCCCTGGATCAGGCCGACGACCGCGCCGCCGAGGATGGCGGAGAGCAGGGCCACCCACTGGTTGACACCGTGGGTGACGCTGAGGACGGCGAAGATCGCCGCGCACAGACCGCTGACCGAGCCCACCGAGAGGTCGATCTCGCCGAGCAGCAGCACGAAGACCACACCGATGGCGATCATGCCGGTGCCGACGATCTGCTGCGACAGGTTGGAGAGGTTCTGGGCGGAGAGGAAGGTGCTGTCCAGGCTGCCGAAGACGGCCCAGATGACGATCAGCGCCAGCACGACCGGCAGCGAGCCGAGTTCGCCGCTGCTCACCCGCCGGCGGAACTCGCTCAGATAGCCCTTGAGGCCCTCCTGCCGCACGATCAGTCGCGGGTCCACGACCGGGGTCGCCTCCGCCGCCACCGGTACGGGGGCGTTGATGCCGCCCTTGGGCATGCTGTCCTCGGGCAGGGGATGGTGGTGGCGGCGGCCTTCGTCGCCGCCCGGAATGTTGTCGGTCACTGGGAGCCCTCCGTACCGCGGGCCTGTCGGCGGGTCACCGCGTTGTCCGTGGCGCCGGTGATGGCCGAGATGATCTGTTCCTGGTTGGTGGCGCGCCGGTCGAAGACGCCGTTGTTGCGGCCGAGGCGCAGGACCGCGACGGTGTCCGCGACCGCCATCACGTCCGCCATGTTGTGGCTGATCAGGATCACGCCGAGGCCCCGGTCGCGCAGCCGTTCGACCAGGTCCAGGACCTGCGCGGTCTGCTCGACGCCGAGGGCGGCGGTCGGTTCGTCCAGCATCACGACCTTGGGCGAGCCGATCAGCGCGCGGGCGATCGCCACCACCTGGCGCTGGCCGCCGGAGAGCGAGGCGATCGGGATCCGCACGCTGGGGATGCGGATGGAGAGGGTGTCCAGCAGCTCGCGCGAGCGCTTCTCCATCTCGACCTCGTCGAGGACGGCGAAGCGCTTGATCTCGCGGCCCAGGAAGAGGTTCCCGACGACGTCGAGGTTGTCGCAGAGCGCGAGGTCCTGGTAGACGGTGGCCACGCCCAGGTGCTGCGCGTCCTGGGGGCGGTGGATGGACACCGGGTGGCCCTGCCACTCGATGACGCCCTCGTCCGGCTGGTGCACGCCGGCGATCGCCTTGACCAGGGTGGACTTGCCGGCGCCGTTGTCTCCGACCAGCGCCAGCACCTCGCCGGTGTGCACCTCCAGCTCGATGTCGGTGAGCGCCTGGACGGCGCCGAACCGTTTGGAGACCCCGCGCAGGGCCAGCACGGTCTCACCTGCCACAGTGACCAACTCCCTTGCCCCGCCTCCGGGGGAGGCGGGGCGTCTTTGCTTCGGCGGGGCTTCTTCGGCTTCGAATCGGCGTCGGGCTTCGAATCGGCGTCGGGTTTCGCATCGGCGTCGGCTTCGGGTCCGGGCCGCCCCGGGCGTCGGGGCGGCCCGGACCGCGAGGCGGCCCGCGGTGGTTACGTGAGGCCGGCCTGGGCGCAGGCGGCGGCGTAGTCGGGCGTGCAGATCTGCGGGACGGTGTAGAGGCCGTCGGCGACCACCGTGGTCTTGATGTTGTCCTTGGTCAGCACGACCGGGGTGATCAGGTCGGCGGGCACCTTGTTGCCGCTGCCGTTGGTCACCGTCACCGGTACCAGCTCGGGCTCGGGGGTCTTGCCCTCGGCGAACGCCACCGCCATCCGCGCGGCCGCGTCCGTCTCCGGCTTGAACGGCTTGTAGATCGACATCGTCTGGGTGCCCAGGAGGATCCGCTGCACCGCGTCCAGCTGGGCGTCCTGGCCGGTCAGCGGCACGCTGAGGCCGGCCGCCTTCAGTGCGGTCGCGATACCGGCGGCCATGCCGTCGTTGGCCGAGTACACGCCTACGACGTTCGGCGCGCCGATCGCGGTGATCGCCGCGGAGGCCTCCTGGTTGGCGTTGTTCGGGTCCCAGTTCGGCGTGTCGTACTCCTTGCCGATCTTGAGCTTCCCGTCGATCGCGCTGTGCGCGCCCGCCTTGAAGTCGGCCGCGTTGGGGTCGGTCGGCGAACCGTTGATCATGATGATCGACCCGGCGTTCGCCTTGTCGCCGACGGCCGCCACCAGGGCCTGCCCCTGCAGCTCGCCGACCTTCTTGTTGTCGAACGACACGTAGGAGTCGACCGGCCCCTGCGCCAGGCGGTCGTACGCGATCACCTTCACGCCCGCGTCGTGCGCCTTCTGGACGGAGGACTGGATCGACTTGGAGTCCACCGCGTCCAGGATCAGGACCTTGTCGCCCTTGGTCAGCGCGGTGTCCACCTGGGTCTGCTGGGTGGTCGCGTTCTCGTTGGCGTTGTAGTAGTCGATCTGCGCGTTCGGCGCCAGTTCCTTGATCTTCTGCTCGATCAGCGGGCGGTCGAACTGCTCGTAGCGGGTCGTCTTGGTCTCCGGCAGGAGCAGGCCGATCTTGATCGCCCCTCCACCGCTCGCGGTCGCGCTGCCCGAGGACGTGCCGCCGGACGACTCCTTGGCGCTGCTGCACGACGCCAGGCCCATTCCGACGGTCACCACTGCGGCCACCGCGACGACGCGGCGAAGCCCGATGCTCATGAGGATGCCTCTCCGGTTGAGTCCACCCCCGCCTCCGAGTCTGTGAACACCGGGCCGCGGGCACGATCCGGACTGCGCCGAACGGGTCGGCCGGGCAGCCGTTCGGGGGAACGGGGCGACGTGCGGGGGTGGGGCGACGTCCGGGGGAGCGGGGGGCGACGTGTGGGCCGGGTGGTGACGGCCGGGTGACCGGTGGTGGGCGATCGGGGGCCGCGGCGCGGTCGGGGCGCCGGCGCGGAGGCGTCGGGGCGGTGCCGCGGCGAGGTGCCGGAGGCGTCGCGGCGGGGTGTCGAGGGTGCGCCCGGCGGGCCACGGGGGAGGTCGGACGGCTGTTGATCCCCGCCCGACCTGCGCTTTTCCGTCGGGTCCTGACCGAGGCGGTCGAGTGATCATGCCGGGAGGCGGGGGCGGGCGGGCGGTGTCCCGGCTCTCGGACGGTCGGCCGAATGGTCTATACCAATGAGGTACTGTGGCCGCGGAGCTGTCAGAAACGCGGCTGTGGGGGCCTCATGACTGTCCAACATCTTCCTCAACCTCCTTCCGATCAGGAGCTGTACTGGTACTTCGGACCACAGCGCCGCTGGGTGCTGGTTCTCACCTCGCTGGCCTTCGTCTTCACCGCGGCGACGATGTTCACCTTCTCGCTGCGGACCCCGGCCCTCTGGGGCTTCCTCGCCGTCCTCGCGCTCAACGTCGTCGCGCTCGGGCTCTCCTCGGTCAACAGCCTGCGCCAGCGGCGGCTGACCAGGCAGTCGCACGAGGTCCTGGTGCACGCCTGGAACCCCGGTGACCTGCCGACCGTCGACCTCTACCTGCCGACCTGCGGCGAGCCGCTCGACGTCCTGGAGAACGCCTACCGGGCGGTCCGGGAACTCGACTGGCCGGGCGCGCTGACCGTCTGGGTGCTCGACGACGCCGACCGCACCGAGGTCGCCGACCTGGCGGCCGCGCACGGCTACGAGTACGTCGTGCGCCCCGACCGCGGGCACCTCAAGAAGGCGGGCAACCTCAACCACGCGCTCACCCTGAGCCGCGCGGAGTACATCGCCATCCTGGACGCCGACTTCGCGCCCAGGCCGGACTTCCTGCGGCACCTGGTGCCGTACTTCGCCGACCCCCGGATCGGCATCGTGCAGAGCCCGCAGTGCTTCGACACCGACGGGACGATGGGCTGGATCCAGCGCGCCGCCGGCTCGGCGCAGGAGTGGTTCTTCCGCTGGATCCAGCCGTCCCGGGACGCCAGCGACGCGGCGATCTGCTGCGGCAGCAACGCGGTCTACCGGCGCGCGGCGATCGACGCGGCCGGCGGCTTCGCCCGGCTCGACCACAGCGAGGACCTCTTCACCGGCCTCGGCCTGTACGCACAGGGGTACCGGACGCTCTACGTCCCGGTCCTGGTCGCCAAGGGCACCTCGCCCGACAACCTCGCCTCCTTCGTCAACCAGCAGTACCGCTGGGCGATGGGCAACCTGCACCTGCTCGGCTCGCCCGTCCTCCGGCAGATCCGGGCGCCCTGGCGGATGCGGCTCTGCTTCTACGAGGGCGTCGTCGGCTACCTGGCCGCCGCGGTGAACCTCTTCGTGGCTCCGCTGCCGCCGCTGGTGATGATGTTCTGGTACCCGGACCAGATCCGGCCCTGGCACGTCCTGCCGCTGCTCGCGCCGCTCTGGCTCTGGCACGTCCTGCTGCCCCGGATCAGCCGGACCCGCTGGCGGATCGAGGTGGTCCGCTCCAACGTGCTGATGAGCGTGGCCGCCGGCGCCGCCTTCTGGCACACCCTGCGCGGTCGCAGCGCGGCCTGGGTGCCCACCGGTGCCGGGCGGGCGAAGCCGGGCGGCCTGGCCCGCCGGGTGGTCCTGGTCTCGCTCGGCTGGCTCTGCGCCTCCGTCGGCGCGGCCGCGGCGGGCCTCGCCCTGGCGGTGGCCCGCAACGGCTGGGAGCCCAACTGGGGCCTCGGCCTCTACCTGGCCGTGCAGTGCCAGATCGGCCTCCCGCTGATCCGCGACCTGGTCGGCGAG
Source organism: Kitasatospora sp. NPDC058218 (assembly GCF_042882445.1). Lineage (NCBI taxonomy): Bacteria > Bacillati > Actinomycetota > Actinomycetes > Kitasatosporales > Streptomycetaceae > Kitasatospora > Kitasatospora sp. NPDC058218. Next base: position 39,173 of record NZ_JBHVWC010000010.1, read on the forward strand.
CTCCGCCCGGGCACCGGGAGCGCGGCCGCCCCGGCCCGTCCCGGCGCGCTGCGGCGACTGCTGCCCCGGCGCTCCGAGCGGACCGGCCTGCTGCCCAGGCGCTGGCCCGAAGCGCTGGCCGCCACCGCCACCCTCGTGCTCACCGCCCTGCTCGCCTCCGGCTGGGTCCGCCCGATGCTGCCCTGGCTGGGTTGAAAGGTCGTCACACCGATGTCCCCGACCACGGTTCCGGACCTCCTTCCGGACACCTACACCATCCCCGGCCCGCCGCGCGGCGGCTCCGGCTCCCGGGGCTCCGGCGCGCGCGCGTCCGGCAGCCCGGGGCCGGCACCCCGCCCGGCCGGCTTCCGTCCCGACATCGAGGGCCTGCGCGCGGTGGCGGTGCTCGCCGTGCTCGCCTTCCACGCCTCCGTACCCGGCCTGGCCGGCGGCTTCGTGGGCGTCGACGTCTTCCTCGTCGTCTCCGGCTACCTGATCACCGGTCTGCTGGTGCGCGAGGCCGTCACCACCGGCCGGGTCCGGCTGGGGGAGTTCTTCTCCCGCCGGGCACGCCGGCTGCTGCCCTCCGCCGCGGTGGTGCTCGGCGCGGTCGCGCTGGCCGGCGCCTGGCTGACCGTCCCGCTGCGCCGCGCCGACCTGGAGCACGACGTGCTCGCCTCGGCGCTGTCCGTCGCCAACTGGCGCTTCGTCTCCCAGCAGACCGACTACCTGGCGGCCGGGCGCGACCCGAGCCCGCTGCTGCACTTCTGGTCGCTCGCGGTGGAGGAGCAGTTCTACCTGTTCTGGGCCCCGCTGGTCGCGCTGATCGTGTTCCTGGCGGCCCGGGCGGTCCGCCGCGGCCGGGCCGTCCGGACGGTGGCGGCCTTCGTCGCCGGGGCGCTGACCCTCGGCTCCTTCGCCCTGTCGCTGCACTGGACGCAGGACTCCGTCTCACTCGCCTACCTCGGTACGCCCTCCCGCGTCTGGCAGTTCGGGGTCGGGGCACTGCTCGCCCTGCTGCCCTGGCACCGGCTGCGCGGACCGCGCCCGCTGCGCCTGCTCACCGGCTGGGCCGGGCTGCTGGCCATCGGCTGGTGCGTCCTCGCCTACGACGCCGGCACCCCCTACCCGGGCTACGCCGCGCTGGTCCCGACCTTCGCCACCGCCGCGATCATCCTGGCCGGGACGCCCGACCGGCGAGGCGGCCGGACGGCCGTCGCCACCGGCTCCGGGGTGGACCGGCTGCTCGGCCTGCGCGCCCCGCGCGCGATCGGCCGGCTCTCCTACAACCTCTACCTGTGGCACTGGCCGGTGCTGGTGCTCGCCGAGGCCCGGCTCGGGACGCTCGGCTGGCCGGTCAAGGTGGCGCTGACCGCGGCGGCCGCGCTGCCCGCCGCGGCGGTGCTGCGCTGGATCGAGCAGCCGCTGCGCCGTAGTCGGACCGTCTCCGAACTCCCCAGGCGCGGGCTCTCGTTGGGTCTCACCGCGGTGATCGTCCCGGTGGTGCTGGCCCTGGTCGTCGGGACCGGGACGCTGCGGCTGCTCGGCCCGGCCGGCCCGGTGGACCTGCTCGGTCTGCCGCCGGGCTCGCCGGACGGCACCTCGCTGCTGGTGCGCACCGCCACGGCGCCCGGGAGCGGTCCGGTCGTCCCGGCCGCCGCGCAGGCCCGCAAGGACTTCCCGCCCGACGGCGAGTGCGAGGTGGCGCCGAGCGCCGTCACCAGCCCCGCCTGCCTGTTCGGCGAGACCACCAGCCCGGACCGGATCGTGCTGCTCGGCGACTCGCACGCCGGCCAGTGGTTCTCCCCGGTGCTGGCCATCGCTGCCCAGCGCCACTGGGCGCTTGAGGAACTGGTCAAGCAGGGCTGCCCGTTGCCGGAACTCGACGTGGTCAACCCGCAGTTGGGCCGGACCTACTGGGAGTGCGACAACTGGCGGGCGGCCGCCCTGGAGCGGCTGAGGAACGGGCCGAAGCCCAAACTGATCGTCGTCTCCGCGCTCAACCGCTACACCGACGACCGCCGGCTCCTGCTCGACGGCTGGGAGCGGACGCTGGCGCCGCTGCGTGCGCTCGGCGTGCCGATCGTCTACCTCCAGGACACCCCGATCCCCGGGACGGACGTCCCGGCCTGCGTCTCCGGGCACACCGAGGACCCGGCCGCCTGCGAGTTCCCGCGCAGCCGTGCGCAGTGGCCCGACCCCCTCGCCGAGGAGATCGCGGCCGGTCGGGTGCCCGGCGTCCGGTCGGTCGAGCTGAACTCCGTCCTGTGCCCCGGCGCGGGTCGCAGCTGCCCGGCCGTCCTGGAGCGCATCCTTCTCTACCGGGACGACGCGCACCTGACCAACGTCGCGGCCGTCGTGCTCACGCCCCGGCTCGAACGGCTGCTGACCGAGGCCGGGCTGGTGCCCGCCGTCGCCGCCCCCGCCGGGCCCGGGAAGGCCGGCGCCGACGGCTGGACCCCGGTGCTGCGGGACGACTTCGACGGTCCGGCCGGCAGCCGCCCCTCCGCCGACCACTGGCAGTACGACCTGGGCACCTGCTACCCCGGCTGCCCGGCACCCCAGTGGGGCACCGGGGAGATCGAGACGATGACCGACTCGACCGCCAACGTCCGCCTCGACGGCCGGGGCGCGCTGGAGATCGTCCCCACCCTGGAGAACGGCCGGTGGAGTTCGGGCCGGATCGAGTCCCGCCGGTCCGACCTCGCGCCGCCGCCCGGCGGGGTGCTGCGGATCGAGGCCTCGATCGCGCTGCCCGACGTCACCGGACCGGCCGCCGCCGGCTACTGGCCGGCCTTCTGGACCCTCGGCTCCGGGCTGCGCGACGGCTACACCGGCTGGCCCGCGATCGGCGAGCTCGACGTGATGGAGCAGGTCAACGGCCGTGACTCGGTGTTCGGCACGATGCACTGCGGCACCCTGGACGGCGGGCCCTGCCAGGAGCCGAAGGGCCTCGGTTCGGGCGACCGGCCCTGCGGCGCCGACTGCCGCACCGGCTTCCACCGGTACGCGGTGGAGGTCGACCTCACCCCCGGCGCCGAGCAGGTCCGCTGGTACCTCGACGGCCGCGAGCACCACCGGGTGACGGCCGCGCAGATGGACCGTGCGACGTGGGACAAGGCCGTCGGCCACGGCCTGTTCCTGATCCTGAACGTCGCCGTCGGCGGCAACCTGCCCGCCGCGCTCGGCGCCACCCCCGGCCCGGCCACCGAGCCCGGCCACCCGATGCGGGTGGACTACGTGGCCGTCTCGACCCGGGGAGGCACGCGCCCCTGAGCCCGGAACGGCCGAGGGCCGTCCCCGCCCGTGGGGGGCGGGGACGGCCCTCGGCGCGTCCAGGGCCCCGCCGTGATCGGGCGGTGGGCGGTTCGGGTGACGGGCGGCGGTGTGTCCGGGCTGCGCGCGGGCCCGGCGGCGGTGACCGCTGTGTATACGTGGCAGTCGGGTCCGACCCCGCACTGACCGCTTTCGGAAGGGATGGCCATGACCCAGTCGCACGCCAGGGCCGCGAAGAGCATCGACGAGGTCGTCGGGCGGCTGCGGGCGATCGAGGCCCGGCTGGACCCGGCGGACGGCGTGGCCTGCTTCAACCGGATGTACCTGCGGGTCGCCGAACTGATCGGCCGGACGGCGGCCGCGGGCTCCTTCCAGGACCGGGCGTTCACCGAGGGCCTGGAGGTGGCCCTCGCCAACCTGTACCTCGACGCGGTCGAGGCCGCCGACGCGGGCCGCCCGGTCAACGAGGCCTGGCAGCCGCTGTTCGAGGCCAGGGGCGACCGGGCGGTCCGGCCGATCCAGTTCGCGTTCGCCGGGATGAGCGCCCACCTGAGCCACGACCTCCCGCTGGCCCTGGTGGCCACCTGCATCGAGCGCCGCACCACGCCGGACACCCCGCCCGTGCACGCCGACCACCTGCGGGCCGCCGACCTGCTGGAGCAGGCCGAGACCGAGGCCCGGGCCGCCTTCGAGGCCCAGCTCGGCACGCCGGACGCCCGGGCCGCCGAGTCGTTGCAGCACCTGGTCGGGAGCTTCTCCGTCGCCCGCGCCCTGGACGCGGCCTGGGCCACCACCCAGACGCTCTGGCACGAGCGCAACCTGCGTCCCTTCCACGACGCCACCCTGGCCGCCGTCACCGGCGGTGCGGTGCTGGCCGCGCGGTTGCTGGTCACCCCGGTCCTGCCGCCGGTCCTGCCCCCGGTCGACGAGGGCTGACCCGCCCCCGGCCGGGCGGCTCGCGCGGTCGGCCCAGCCCGACGGGCGGCGCCCCGGGACTGCGGCTGGACTGGTGGGCGACGACCGCCTCCTCCGGAAAGGGCCCGCCGATGTCCACCTCGCCCCACACCTACGACGACCTGCGCGCCCTGGTCATCAACTGCACCCTCAAGCGCTCACCCGAACGCAGCCACACCCAGGGCCTGATCGACCTCAGCACCAGGATCATGCAGCGCCAGGGCGTCCAGGTCGACGTGCTCCGGGCGGTCGACCACGACATCGCCACCGGTATCTGGCCCGACATGACCGAGCACGGCTGGGAGACCGACGACTGGCCGGTGCTCTACAGCCAGGTGATGGCGGCCGACATCCTCGTGCTGGCCGGCCCGGTCTGGCTGGGGGACAACTCCTCGGTGATGAAGCAGGTGATCGAGCGGCTCTACTCCTGTTCCTCGCTGCTCAACTCCGAGGGCCAGTACGCCTACTACGGGCGGGTCGGCGGTTGCCTGATCACCGGGAACGAGGACGGCGCGAAGCACTGCGCGATGAACGTCCTCTACAGCCTCCAGCACCTGGGGTACGCGATCCCGCCGCAGGCCGACGCGGGGTGGGTCGGCGAGGCGGGCCCGGGGCCGTCCTACCTCGACGCGGGCTCGGGCGGTCCGGAGAACGACTTCACCAACCGCAACGCCACCTTCATGAGCTGGAACCTGCTCCACCTCGCCCGGATGCTCAAGGACGCCGGCGGCATCCCCGCCCACGGCAACCAGCGCTCCGAGTGGGACGCCGGCTGCCGCTTCGACTTCGAGAACCCCGAGCACCGCTGAGGGCGCCGCGACGGCCCGCGTCCGCCTGTGACGGTGAGTGCCGGTCAGCCGCTCACAGGAGTTCCTGGGCCGCGATCGACGCGCCCAGCGCGCCGGCGGCGCCGCCCAGGACTCCGCAGGGCACCCCGCAGAGTTCGTCGCCGACGAGGACGCCGAGGACCCCGCCGACGACGTCCGAGGCGACCACCGCTCCCTGGGAGGCCTTGAGGGCGACGGCCTCCGGGCCGGCCTCCTCCATGCGCTGGAGGAAACCGCGGCTGCTGGCCGAGGCGATCGAGGCGATCACCACCGCGTAGGGGTGTCCACCGGAGGTCGTGAGGTGTTCGAGTGCGGCGTCGACCCCGTCGGACTTCTCCTTCGGTGACGCGTCCGAGCGGGTCAGGCGCAGCAGGTCGACCAGGTTCTCCAGCTCCGCGTCGGTCAACCGCCCCCGGCCGTGCAGCGTGGCGAGGTCCGTTTCCCCCCGCTCCACGAGCTGGTCCAGGGAGAGCCTCAGGAGTTCGGGCACCACCCGCAGGACCTCGTTGTGCACGTCTCCGGAGCGACGTGCCAGCTCCCGGATCGAGGTGTCGGCATCGGGGTCGCTCGGCCAGGAGGTGTCGGTCATGGCTGTCCGCCTCTTCTTCGGGTGGGTGCGCGTTCGGCGGAGGAACCCGGCTCACCGCCGTGCTGTGCTGGGATTATGGCGCCGCCGGTACGGGATCCCCGGCCGCCCCCCGAGCCCCGTCACCCGCGTGGACGGTAAGTCACATCGGCACGAGGCGGCCCGGCCTCCGGGTGGTGGAGCGCTCCCCTGACCGGTGACCTCGGTGCCACTCCCCACCGCTCTTGCTGACTTTTCGTCAGCAAGTTGCCCGCAGTGCCTTGACGGTGCACGGACACGGCTCTACAACGTAGTCAGCCCCCCGATCCCCCACCGCAGGGGGCAGCGAAAGTTCGCCTTCTCGATTCCCCCTCACCGAGGAAGAGGCTTTCCCATGCGCCTTCGCCGTCTCTGTACCGTCGCCGCCACCACCGCCACCGTCGCCCTCGCGCTGGGCGCCGTCCCCGCGTCCGCCGCTCCGGGCCCCGCCGCCACCACCCCGGTGCTGACCGCCGGCGGCGCCGCCGTCGCGGCGGGCGACGCGCTCGCCGCGCCGCTCGCCGCGAACACCCGCGCCACCTTCTACTCGACCGCGACCAGCACGACCGGCGTCACCTGCGCCACCTCCCAGCTCGCCGCCACGGTGCTGACCAACCCGGCGGCGCCCGGCACGGCGACCGAGTCCCTGACCGGGCTGACCTTCGGCTCCTGCACCAGCAACGTCACCGGGGTCACCTCCGTCCGCAGCCTGACGGTCGGCAACCTGCCCCACGTCATCGCCGTCGACGACGGCCCGGGCCTGCCGGTCACCCTCACCGCGGGGACCGCCGGGCCGATCCAGGCCACCGCCGTGCTCAACAGCTGGTTCGGCACCCTCACCTGCACCTACCAGCTCAGTGGCGCGTTCACCGGCAACGCCGACAACACCACCCACGGCATGGCCTTCCGCAACGAGCACTTCGCCAAGAGCGGCGGCTCCTCGCTCTGCCCGGCCGACGGCTACTTCTCCGCCGCCTACGGCCCCGTCACCGACACCAGCCAGTCCGGCAGCCCCGCGGTCTTCGTCAACTGACCGACGGGCCCGGGCACGGACGACCGGCCCCGCAGGGTGACCTGCGGGGCCGGTCGCCTTTCCCGGTGGCCCGTCCGGCGCCGGCCGGCGCCGTGGCTGGCGGGAGGGGGTGGGGCACTGCTGACAGGGCGTCAAGGAAGCTGCTGCCGTGCGTGTCCGGTGGGCGGGAGGGGATTGACACTGGCGGGTAACAACGAGCAATCTGATCTGGCCCACCGGCGTGTGCGGGGGGTCGGGTGCGTCCTGTGCCGTTGCCAATGAGGCGTGCGGTGCGATGAGTTGTGGCGTCGCGTACTCGGCTCACATGCGGAGGGATTGCCAGTTCCGCGTGCCCGCACACGCCCCTGGGGCGTGCGGTGGAGGGCGTGTCGAGCTGGCGCGTCCGAGGGGGAGAGGCGCGGGCGGGGGGCCGGCGGCTCGACGGCGGTGCGCGGGCGCGGTCCGGAAGGGGCCGGTCCGCTGCGGCGCGGTGCCCCGGCGGCGCACCGACCGCCCGTCCCCGTCGCCCAGGAAGGACGCCCGCATGGCCGATCTGCCCGTCGCACCCGCCAAGGGACAGGCGGCCGTGGCGAGTCCGCCCGCCGGGCCGCCCGTGGGCGCGGTACTGCTCTGCTGTCTCGGGGCCTTCGTGGCCTTCCTGGACAGCACCATCGTGAACGTGGCGTTCCCCAACATCGCCAAGACCTTCGCCGGCTCCGACCTGCCGACGCTCTCCTGGGTGCTCAACGGCTACAACGTGGTGATCGCGGCCTTCCTGATGCCGGCCGGCCGGGCTGCCGACCGGCTCGGTTGTCGGCGGTCGTTCGCGGTCGGCCTCACGCTCTTCACCCTGGCCTCGGTGGTCTGCGGCCTCGCCGGCTCGGCGGCGGTGCTGATCGCGGCCCGGCTGGTGCAGGCCGTGGGCGCCGCGATCCTGGTGCCGACCTCGCTCGCCCTGCTGATGCCGATGTTCCCGATGGCCCGGCGGCTGATCGCGATCACCATCTGGGGGGCGGCGGCGGCGCTGGCCGCAGGCATCGGGCCCGGCCTCGGCGGGCTGCTCGCCGAGCACTGGTCCTGGCGGGCGGTCTTCCTGGTGAACATCCCGATCGGGGTCGTGGCCGTGTGGGCCTCCCGGTCCCTCGCCGAGCAGCGCGAGCGCGGCGGTCCGACCCCGGACGTGCTGGGTGCGGCACTGCTCGGCGGCGCGCTCGGCCTGCTCGCGCTGGGCCTGGTCAAGGGCCCGGACTGGGAGTGGGCGAGCCCCGGCACCCTCGGGGCGCTGGCCGGCGGCGCGCTGCTGGCGGTGGCGGCGGTGCTGCGCAGCGCCCGTCACCCGGCGCCGGTCATCGCACTGGACCTGCTCCGTTCGCGCGGCGCCATCGGCGGCAACCTCGGATCGATGCTGTTCTCGGTGACCTTCTACATGGTCATCCTCAACAACATCCTGTTCCTGACCGGGCATTGGCACTGGTCGCTGATCACGGCCGGGCTGGCCACCACGCCGCCGCCGATCGCCACCGCGCTGGTCGCCCGCCCGGCGAGCCGGCTCGCGGAGCGCTTCGGGGACCGCCCGGTGGTGATCGCCGGTTGCCTGCTCTACGCCTGCGGGACGCTGCTGCTGCTCCGGGGCGGTGGTGCAGGGCCCGACTTCGTCACGCACTGGCTGCCCGGCGCGGTAGTGATGGGCACGGGGGCCGGTCTGGTCTGGCCGGTGCTGGGGGCGGTCGCGCTGGCCGGCGTCGAACCGGCCCGGCTGGCCACCGCGAGTGCGGCGAACGCGGCCTTCCGGCAACTCGGCGCGGTGCTCGGGACGGCCCTCGCGGTCTCCGTCGTGACCGCCTCGGCGGCCGACGTGCTCGGCGCGGCGCGTGACACCTGGTACCTGGCGATCGGCTTCGCGCTCGCGGTCGCCCTGCTCGCCGCGCTGACGATCCGCCGTAACCCGGCCGCGGCGGCGGCCGCCGACATACCAGGTGTCCGGTAATTTCGGCCGAATTCCGATTTCCCTCCCGATACCAGCCCTCCGTTCCGGCCGGGGGCTTATCGGTGTTGGTGCGAAACAGATCTGACGAGTCGTTAACTTCCTTGTAACTGTGATTACTTGGCCTGCTCAATCGACAACTTGTATGATTCTGAGCCATGGTGACGCCCGAAGTTGAGTCCTACATCCGGCAGAAATTCGGCGAGCACGCCGGCCTCGCGGACGAGGAAGTCTTCGCCGACGACGTGACGCTGGCCGAGGTGATCGGCCGCAGCCCCACGATGACCAACAGCATTGACCTCATGGAGGCGTTCGCCCGGACCGCCAACGGCCTCCGCAAGGACTACGGCGTGCGGGTGCGGCTGCCCGCGCTGCCCCTGGACACCCCGACGCCGATGGTGCTGAAGGTGTTCCTGGAGGAGTTCGAGAAGCAGAAGGCGAAGGAGGACGCCGCGTGAGCATCGTCGAGACGGACCTCGCCGGCCCTGACCTCGGTGCCCCGGTCGTCCGGAAGGCGGTCGTCCCCGCCGAGCCGCCGGCCATCATCACCGACCTCTGGGACGCGCTGACGGTGCGCCGGATGTCCCTCGTGGACGTCACCTGGGAGCAGCAGCGGCTGCACGAGTCCCGCCGGTGGAGCGTCGTCGAGATGCTGTCCGCCGTCGACCTGGACAGCCTCACCCCGCTCGACCGCAACCTGGTCTGGAACGCCGGCCGGGCCGAGCTGACCACCAAGCCGGGCGCCGACCGTCTGGAGCGGCAGGCCGAGGCCGAGGTGCGCCGCTGGGAGAAGACCAACCCGGCGCTCGCCGCGGTCATGGAGGCGTGCGGCACCTGGAGCCGCTACTGGAACGAGGAGGAGGCCCACCACGAGACGGTCTTCAACCGGCTGGCGGACGTCAGCGGGATGGAGGCGATCGACGACGAGACCTTCCTCGCCTTCCGCAAGGTCTTCCCTGACGACGACATGCTGCGCACCCTGGTGCTGCTCGCGATCTCCGAGATCACGGCCGCCGTCAACTACGGTCAGTGCCAGCACGTGATCCAGGACGAGGGTCTGCGCCGGATCTTCAAGCAGGTCGCGGCCGACGAGATCCAGCACCGCAACTACTTCGTGTCGTTCGCCAAGGCACTGGTGGACAGCGGTGAGTACCACGCCAAGGACGCCTTCGCGGTGGCCCACCTCTTCCTCCGCGAGGACGGCGAACTCCTGGGCAGCGCCCGGGACCAGAAGGAGGACCGGGGCACCCACGTCAACTGGTGGGACCACCTCGACACGGCCGACACCGGCTACCGCCCCGAGGCGATCGAGAAGAAGGAGCAGCTGGTCTGCGGCGCTCTGAAGAAGATCACCGGGATCGAGGTGCACTCGCGCGAGGAGGTCGAGGACACCTGGATGGACCTCCTCGACGGCTGACGCCGAGCCCGGCGGCCCCGGCTCGCGCCCCGCGGGGGACGGGGCCGCCGGGCGCCGGCGCAGCCGTGCGGCACGGCCACCGGGCTCGGCCCACCAGTACGCCTCCCGGCCCCCCGGCCGGTCCTTTCGGCACGATCACAACGGACGGTCCGACGTGTACTTCGGCGAATCACGCCTCATGCTCCCGGTGCGCCCCAATGACCTCGACGCGCTGGGGCACGTCAACAACGCGGTCGCGCTGGAGTACCTGGAGACCGGGCGGTGGGACTGGCTCGGCCGGCAGGGGCTCGTCCACGGCGACCGGCTGATCGCGGTGGTCGCCCGCACCGAGATCGACTACCTGGCGGAGATCCCGCGCGGCCTCGTCGAGGTGCGGACCGAACTCGCCTCCCCCTCGGAGGAGGAGTGGGACGAGGAGGGCATCACCTTCCGGGCCCGGTTCCGGCAGCGGATCCACCTGCCGGAGGCGGACCGGCCGGCGGTGGACGCCCTGGTGACGGTGGCCTTCCTGGACGCGGAGCAGCGCTGCCTGGTCTCCCTCCAGGACTTCCTGGCCGCCTCCACCCCTACCTGACGCGACGTCAGTTCCGGTCGGTGGCAGGTGCGGTGCAGGTATCAATCGATGAACGAGTAGGAGGGGTCCGGTGCTCGAACACATCCAGCGCAACCAGGAGTGCCCGCCCGAGCGGGGGCTCCACCTGTACGAGAAGTACGGCGACCCGGCGGAGTTCACCTCCTACCGGGACTTCCCCGAGCAGATCGCCGCCTGTGCGGACTTCTTCCGGGACCAGGGGATCGGGCCGGGCACCCGGGTGGTCTTCCCGTTCGAGACGTCCGTCCCGGTGGTCTTCGCGTTCCTGGCGCTGATGGAGATCGGCGCGGTGCCGCTCTCGGTCAAGCCGTTCGTGCTGAACACGCCGAAGGACGGCTACCAGGAGTTCCTGGCCCGGGTCGCGGCGGACTTCGGCGCCGCCCGGATCCTCGACGTCCCCACGCTGGCCACCGTCGACCTGCCGGTCGACGTGCTGGCGCTGCCCCCGGCGGGCGTGCGCCGGTCCGGTGCCCGGCTGCGGACGCCCGGGGACGACGAACTGGCCTTCGTGCAGTTCTCGTCCGGGTCGACGTCCTTCCCCAAGGGCATCCCGGTGACGCACGGGCGGCTCCGGGCCAACCTGAGCATGATCACCCGGACCGACGGCCGCCGGCCCGAGGAGCGGGTCAGCAGTTGGCTGCCGCTCTACCACGACATGGGGCTGGTCGGCGGCATGCTGTCCTGCTTCGCGATCGGCTGCGACCTGCTGCTCGCCGAGCCGGTGACGTTCCTGTTCGACGCGCGCGGCTGGTGGGAGCACATGGGCCGGGAGCGGGCCATCGGCACGGTCATCCCGAACTTCGCGGTCGACTACTCGCTCAAGCTGATGCAGGACCTCGACCCCGAGGAGATCGCCGAGATCGACCTCTCCGGGATGCGGTCGATCTACCTCGGCAGCGAGCCGATCAACCTGCCGAACCTGGAGGAGTTCCTCGACCTGATGGCGCCCGCAGGGCTGCGGCGCGACGTCTTCATGCCCTGCTACGGCATGGCCGAGGCCGTCCTGCTGGTGGCCGGCCGGCCGGTGGGCAGCGAGATCCGGGTGGTGACCTCGCCGTCCGGTGTCCCGGCGATCTCGGTGGGCCCGCCGATGGCGGAGTTCACCGTCCGGCTGCGCGGCGAGGACGGGCGGGTCTGCGGCGAGAACGAGCTGGGCGAGATCGAGTTGGCCGGCGGCAGCCTCGCCGAGGCCTACTTCGACCGGCCGGGGTCGATCGAGGGGTCGGACGGCTACTACGCCACCGGTGACATCGGCTTCCTGGACGCCGGGGAACTGTTCATCACCGGCCGGATCAGCGACCGGATCAAGGTCGGTGGCCGCAGCCTGTTCGCCGCCGACTTCGAGCAGGCCGTCGAGCAGCTCCCGTTCGTCCGCGAGGGCCGCACCGCGGTCGCGCAGATCGGGACGGACATCGTCGTGCTGACCGAGGTGGACCGCGAGGCCCGCGAGGACATCCCGGGCAGCCGGGCGCGGATCGTGGAGCACCTGGTGCGCGCGATCGGCGTCACCGTGCGCGCGGAGGACGTGCACTACCTGAAGCCCGGGCAGCTGCCGCGCACCAGCAGCGGCAAGCTGCAGCGGCGCGCGATCGTGGCCGCGTACGAGCAGGGGCGGCTCGAAGGGCTGACGCTGGCCGGGCCCGGGAGCTGACCCGGCCGGTCCGCCGGTCCGTCGGCCGGGCGGCCGGCAGCGGTCATCGGAGCCCCACCCGCGCCCGCGGGCGGGGCCGCCACCACGCGAAGGAGCGACGCATGCCGAAGCTGGAGCGGGACGGCGAGGTCTTCGTCCTGCATCTCGACCCCGACGACGAGAACCTGTTCCATCCGGACCGGCTCACCGGGCTGGAGGCGGCGCTCGACGAGGTGGAGGGCGCGCAGGGGCCGCGCGCGCTGGTCACGGTGGGCAGCGGGAAGTTCTGGTCGAACGGTCTCGACCTCGCCTGGCTGCTCGGCCACGGCGACCAGTACGCGGGCTACCTCGACCGGGTGCACGCGCTGCTCGCCCGGACGCTGGCCTCGCCGGTGGTCACCGTCGCGGCGCTCAACGGGCACACCTTCGCGGCCGGGGCGATGTGGGCGCTGGCCCACGACACCCGGGTGATGCGGGCCGACCGCGGGTACTTCTGCCTGCCCGAGGTGGATCTCGACCTGCCCTTCCAGCGCGGCATGTCGGACCTGATCCGGGCCCGGCTGGCCCCGCAGGTCGCCCACGAGGCGATGACCACGGGCCGGCGCTACGGCGGCGGCGAGGCGCTCGACGCCGGGATCGTCGACGAGATCGTGGACCTCGACGGGCTGCTCGGGCTCGCCGTCGAGCGGGCCGGCGCGCTGGCCGGCAAGACCCGGCCGGTCCGGGGGCAGATCAAGGAGATGCTGTACTCGGAGACGCTCGCCTCGCTCCGCAGGCCGACGGTCGCGTGACCTGATCGGCGGGTGACCGGTCCGCGTGCGACCGGTCCGTGTTGCGATCGGCCGGCACGCCGGCTGCCGAGCCCCGGGCCGCCCGGTCCGGGGCTTCGGTGCCCGGGGGAGACGTTTCAGCGGGGCGTCGGCTGCTCGTGCAGACCGAGTGTCAGCCAGGGGTCGGCCTCGCAGTGCCGCAGCAGCCAGCCCGCCAGCGGGCCCTGTGGGCGGGCCAGTTCCGCGCAGGCGGCGCGCAGCCCGGCCTCGGCCGCCAGCAGGCCGGGGGCCGACACGAACGCCACGCCGTCCAGTGCTCCCGCCGCCGTCCGGATCCGGGCGTGGTCGAGCCGGGCCGGCTCCCGGAGCACGCGCTCCAGGCCGTCCCGCAGGGCGGCCGCGTCCACCGGTCCGGCTGGCGGTCGACCGCCCGGCGTCTCCAACCGGACGCGAATCATGTACATCCACGACATCGTGACGGATGGGCAGTTCCGGTGGTGCGGCCCGTCGGTGGCACGCATCTGACTGGCAGCTACATGTCACCGGTGCGCCGGGGCGACTCCGCTGCGCTCCGGTTCCGTTGCACGGCCTCGGTGCCCAGGGGCGCGAGGTGCTGCGCCCGCTCGCCGAGGGGTTCGCCGACGGGCGGGCCGGGCAGTCGCTTCCGGGCCGGCGGCCAAGTCGCCGCACTCGGCCGGCTCGGGGAGACCGCCCCGCGCTGGTCGCGCGGGCCCGCGGCGCGGTGCTCCGGTGGCCGTACCGCCGGTCCGTCGAACGGCGCCGCCGGCCCCGGCGGCTGTCGCGGCCGCCCGACGGAGCCCGCGCGGCCACCCCGGCGCGCTGCGCTTCGATACCGCACGGGGGTATGTCGAACCGGCCGTGACCTGGGGTTCGAGGTCGGCCTGGCGGACGGGATGTCAGCCGCGCGTGATATGTACTGCGTCTGGGGCGGCCGGTGCGCGGCCGTACGAAAGATGCCAATGCAGTTCGAGGGGGCCACACCATGTCGTTCTTCCGACGCCGTTCCGGCGAGGGTGCTGCGGGCGGCGCCGACGGCGGCCGCCGGGGGTTCGGCTTCGGCCGGCGCCCCGCGGCGCCGGCGGGCGTGCCGCCGGTCATCGACCCGGCCGGCGGCGACGAGGGGCTGCGGCTGATGCTCGCCCGAGCGGCCGCGGGGGACTGGGCGGCGCTGCGCCCGGCGCTGGCCGCCGTCGCGGACGGGGCCGAACTCACCTGGCTGCTGGTGGCGCTCTCCGACGTCGCCGGGGTGGAGGAGTGGGCGGTCGAGGCCGCCGCGGACCGGCCCGACGACGCACTGCCGCTGCTGCTCGCCGGCGCCCGGCACGTCTCCTGGGCCTGGGAGGCGCGCACCGGCCGCCGGGCCAAGTACGTCACCGAGGAGCAGTGGCAGCTCTTCCACCAGCGGCTGGACACGGCCGAGGAGCAGCTGTTCGCGGTCGCCGAGCGCGAGCCGCAGTGGCTCGCCCCCTGGTACTTCCTGCAGATCAGCGGCCGCGGCGCCTCGCTCGGTCCGGATGTCGCCCGGCACCGCTTCGAGGCCGCGCTGCGTCGCGACCCCGGCCACCTCGGCTCGCACAAGCAGCGCCTCCAGCAGCTCTGCGCCAAGTGGGGCGGCTCGCACGAGGAGATGCACGCCTTCGCCCGCGCCGCGATGCTGGCCGCCCCCGAGGGCAGCCCGCTGGGCGAGCTGGTCGCCCTCGCGCACCTGGAGCACTGGCTGGACCTCCCGGACGGCGAGGACCACGCCTACCTCACCAGCCCCGCCGTGCTGGCCGAGCTGCAGGAGGCGCTGCGGCGGTCCGTCCTGCACGCCGACTACCGGCGCCCGCGCGGCTGGCAGGGCGCCTTCAACACCTTCGCGATGGCCTTCTCGCTGGCCGACCAGCCGCGGACGGCCCACCTGCTGTTCGAGACGCTCGACGGCGCCGTGACCGAGTCGCCGTGGAACTACCTCGCCGGCGACCCGGTCGAGATCTTCCGCGTCCACCGCGACCGCTGCGCCCGCTAGGCCACGGCCCCGTCCGGCGCGCACGGCCGGACCGGCCCGCACAGCCGCACCGGCTCCGGCCGGCGCCCCAGAACTCCCGCCACACCCGACGCGATCGAAAGAGCCTGCGGTGTCCCCTTCCGAGAACCCGACGAGTGCGCACACCTTCCAGGTGGACCTGCGCGGCCTGGTGGACCTGCTCTCCCACCACCTCTACTCCAGCCCCCGGGTCTACCTGCGCGAGCTGCTGCAGAACGCGGTGGACGCGATCTCCGCCCGGCAGGCGCTCGACCCGTCCGCGCCGGCCCGGATCACCGTCCACGCCGACGAGGACCTCACCGTCACCGACACCGGCATCGGTCTCACCGAGGCCGACGTCCACACCTTCCTCGCCACCATCGGCCGCAGCTCCAAGCGCGATGCCGAGGGCCGGATCGACGGCGCCGGCCTGGCCCGTGCCCGCGGGGACTTCATCGGCCAGTTCGGCATCGGGCTGCTGGCCTGTTTCGTGGTGGCCGACGAGATCACCGTCGTCACCCGCTCCGCCGCCACCCCGGACGCGCCCGTCATCGAGTGGCGCGGCGGCTCCGACGGCCGCTACACCATCCGCACCCTGCCCCCGGAGGCCAAGCCCGAGCCCGGCACCACCGTCCGGCTGGCCCCGCGTGCCGACGCCGCCGAATGGACCCGATCCGACCGCGTCCTCTCGCTCGCCCGTGACTTCGGCAGCCTGCTGCGCCACGAGGTGACGGTGGTCGACGGCCGCGGCACCGCCACCCGGGTCAACCGCACCCCGCCGTGGGCCGAGCGGCACGGCTCCCCGCTGGCCCGCCGCGAGGCGCTGGCCACGTACTGCCGCACCACCTTCGACTTCACGCCGCTGGACACCATCGAGCTGGACCTGCCGGTGGTCGGCCTGCGCGGCGTCGCCTACGTCCTGCCGGACGCGGTGCCGCCGTCCCGCCGTTCCGGCCACCGGGTCCACCTCAAGGGCATGCTGCTCTCCGAGCAGGCCGACGAACTCCTGCCGGACTGGGCGTTCTTCGTCCGCTGCGTGGTCGACACCGACAGCCTGCGCCCCACCGCCTCCCGGGAGGGCCTGTACGCGGACGAGACGCTCGCCGCCGTCCGGGACGCCCTCGGCGCGCGCATCCGCGACTGGCTCACCGGGCTCTCCGCCAGCGACCCGGCGCTGCTGCACCGCTTCATCTCGGTGCACCACCTCGCCGTCAAGGAACTCGCGCGCTACGACGACGAGTTGTTGCGGATGCTGCTGCCCTGGCTGCCGTTCGAGACCACCGACGGCAATGTCACCCTGGACGAGTTCGCCCGCGCCCACCCGGTCGTCCTGGTGACGCGCACGGTCGAGGAGTTCCGCCAGGTCGCCCCGATCGCGGCCGCCGCCGGCCTCGGCGTCGTCAACGGCGGCTACACCTACGACCGGGACCTGGTCCACCGGCTGCCGGAGATCCGTCCCGGCACGTCGGTGGCCGACCTCGACCCGGGCACCGTCACCGCCCACCTGGACACCGTCGACCCGGCGGCCGAGCTGGCCGCGGCGGCGTTCCTCACCGTCGCCCGCGAGGTGGTCGGCCGGTTCGACTGCGACGTCGCCCTGCGCAGCTTCCACCCCACCAGCGCGCCCGCGCTGCTGCTGGACAACCGGGAGGCCCGGCACGAGCGCACCCGCGCCCAGCTCGCGGACGAGGCCGACGGCCTGTGGGCCGACATCCTCGGCTCGCTGCGTGCCGAGGTGCCCCGCGCCCAGCTGGTGCTCAACCACCTCAACCCGCTGGTCCGCCGCGCCGCCTCGATCGGCGACCGCGAACTGGCCGTCACCGCCGTCGAGGCGCTGTACGGGCAGGCCGTCCTGCTCACCCGCCGCCCGCTGAAGTCCAGCGAGAGCGCCCTGCTCAACCGGTCGTTCATCAGCCTGCTCGACCACGCCATGCTCGGCCACGAGTCGGCCCGCCGTCCGTCCGCCGGCCGTGACGCGGCCGACCCGCAGAAGGAGTCCTGACCGTGGACGTGCTGGACAGTGTCGACGCGGTGATGGCCGCGCTGCGCGAGAACGACGCCCGCCCGTACGGCCGGCAGCGGACCGTGACCGCCGAGGAACTCGTCGATGCCGCCGAGCAGTTCGACGACACCGGGGTCCGTGCGATGGCCCTGCTGGAGTTGATGGAGGCCTACGAGTACGACGGTGAGCGGAGCAAGGCCCCGGTGGTCTTCGCCCGGGTGCTGAAGCTCTGGGACACCGACCGGGACGGTTTCGGCGAGTGGGCCGGCCAGCAGGTGCTCTGGCGGTTCAAGTGGGTGGCCACCGCACTGCTCGGCACGCCCGACGTCCCGCTGGAGGCCGTGCGCCGCTGGCACACCGAGATGCACGACCGCTACCGCGCCGCCGGCCACGGCCTGCAGCCGTACTACGCGCAGCGGTACCACCTGGCCGCCCACACCGGGGTCGACACCGAGAACGCCTTCGAGCTGTGGGCGGCCCGCCCGCGCAGCGAGCTGAGCGACTGCCGGGCCTGCGAGATACGCGCCCAGGCCGGTCACCACGTGCGCTCCGGGGACGACCGGCGGGCGCTGGAGGCCTGGCGGCCGGTCTTCGAGGGCGAGAGCACCTGTGCCGAGGAGCCCTACCTCAGCCACGCCCACGCACTGCTGCCGCTGCTGCGCGAGGGCCGGTCGGACGAGGCGCGCTCCAGCCACCTGGTCGGCTACCGCTTCGCCCGCGGCAAGTCCGGGATGGCCCGGGCCGTCGGCCTGCACATCGAGTTCTGCGCGCTCTCCGGGAACGAGCCGCGCGGCCTGGAGATCCTCGCCGAGAACCGCGACCTGTTCGCCGTCACCGGGGACCCGGTCGGCCGGCTCGACTTCCTGACCGGCGTCGAGGTGCTGATCGCCGCGCTGGCCCGGGGCGGCCACGGCGGCCTCGCCGTCAGCGGCCCGCCCGGTACGGCCTGGACGGTGGACTCGCTCCTCGCCCACCTGCGCGCCGAGGCGGACGCGCTGGCCGCCCGCTTCGACGCCCGCAACGGCACCGACGCGGTGAGCGCGCGCCGCCGGGTCCGGCTGGAGCGCCGCCCGCTGCTCGCCGAGCCGCTCGCGCTCGGGGTGCGGGCGGTGGCCGCGCCGGAGCTGGCGGCCGCGCCGGCCACCCCGCCGGTGCCGCTGCGCGCGGCCGAGCCGGAGCCGGCGGACTTCGCCGCCCTGGTCGTCCGGGCCCGTGAGCTGGACCTGTCGGGCCACCCCGACGCGGACCGCCTCTGGCAGCGCGTCGCCGAGCGCTTCACCGCCGCGGACTACGTCCACGCCGAGGGGACGGGGGCCGGCACCGCCGGGCGGCTGCGGGCCGAACTCGCCGAGCAGCGCGCCCATCTGGCGCTCGACCGGGACGACTGGTCGGGCGGCCGGGCCGCGCTGCTGGAGGCGGGCGAGCTGTTCGAGCAGGAGGGGCTGGCCGGGCAGGCCCTGGTGGTGCGCACCCGCGCCCTGGTGGTCGAGCTCGGTGACGTCGAGGGCGCGACGTCGGACTGGCCGGCCCTGGACGCGGCGCTGGCCGAGGCCGACGCGCTGCTCGCCGCCGGGGCGGCCGGTGCCGGCCCGGCCCTCACGACCGACGACTACCTGATCGTCCTGCAGTGCCGGGCCTTCGCGGCCCACCACGACCTGATCCGGGCGCTGCCCGAGCCCCTGGCCGACACGGCCGAGCGCTTCGAGAGCACCGTCACCGCGTACCGGCGGGAGAGCACCGAGCGGGGCTCGCTCCGCCGCTCGGCCACCGCTCGCCAGTACGGTGCCGACGTGGCGGCCCGGCAGGGGCGCATGGCCGAGGCGGTGGCCGAACTACGCGGCGCGCTGGAGCAGTTGGATTCCGCCGAGCTGCCCTGGCACACGCCGCGGGTGCTCGGCCTGCTCGGCCAGGTGCTGTTGCAGAGCGGCGAGCAGGCCGAAGCCGTCGAGGTCTTCCACCGGGCGCTCGCCGAGGCCACCCGCTGGGCGGACGACTCGTACCCGTTCGGGGCGACGTACATGATGCTCGGGCACGCCTGCGCCCACCTCGGGGACAACGGCGCGGCCGTCCGGGCGCTCTCCCAGGCCGCCGCGCGCTTCGACCGGAAGGGACCGGCGGGCGCCGAGGAGGCCGCCCAGGTCCGGCTCCAGCTCGCCGACCTGCTGCGGGACGCCGGCCGGGCGGCCGACGCGGTCGCCGTCCTGGAGTCGGTGCTGCTCGACCCGGCCGCACCCGACCTGGACGTGCGGATGCTCGCCCAGGCCCGGCTGGACCTCGCGCGCGGACTGTTCGCGCTGGAGGAGTTCCGCGACTCGGCGGAGGAGTACCTGCGGCTGGCGGACGAGGTGGCCGGCTGGGAGGAGCGGCACACCCACACCGTGGTCGCCGGCGAGGCCGTCCTCGCGCTGGCCGAGGCGGGCCGCTGGGAGGCCGCCCACGCGGCCCGTGAGCGGGCTCTGGCCTCCCACGCCGAGGCGCCCCGGCCGGACCAGATCGCGGGCATGCTCCGGGAGTTCGCCCGGCTCACCATGCACGAGCAGGGCCCGGACGGGCTGGACTCGGCGCTGGAGCGGCTGGCCGAGGCGGACGCCGTCCGCGAGGCCGCCGAGCGCGGCGACGAGCCGCACACCTCGTGGTACCTGCGCGGCGCCGCCCACTACGAGCGGGCCCGGGTGTACGCGGTGGCCGGGCGGTACGAGACGGCGCTGGCCGAGGCCGAGCTGGCGATCACCGCCTACCAGGCGGGCGGCGAGCCGGCCGAGACGCCGCGCGCCGAGGCCGTCCGGCTGGCCGGGCTGATCGAGGGCACCGACCTCGGCCGGACGGAGGCGGCGCGTGCCCGTCTCGCCGCCGCCGCCGAGCGCTGCCGGGGCTTCGGACTGCACGAGGCGGCCGCCATCCTGACCGGTCTGCGCGAGCGGATCGGGCAGCAGGAGCGGTGACGGGTGGGCCCGCCGCCGCCGCACGCGCGGCGGCGGGCCCACCCCGGGGCGGCCGCGGTCAGCAGGGGCCGTCGTCGGACCAGACGCCCCACTGCCCACTGGCGGAGGGGTTCTCGTTCAGCGTCCACCACTTGGCGTGGTACCTGTGGCCGCTGTACGACACCTTGCTGCCGTTGGTGTACGTGGTGGTGGCGCTCCACGCCGGGTCGGTGCAGGCCCCCGGCGGCTGGCTGGTGGGGGGCTGACTGGTCGGCGGAGTGGTGGGCGGTGTGGTCGGGGGTGTGGCGCCCGCGAACCGGACCGTGAACTTGGTGAAGTCCCAGTCGTTCTGCGTCACGCTGGAGCAGGACCCGGACAGCCCCGGGTCGACCGTGCCCGGGCACTGGCGGTCGCGGTTGACCGACCAGTAGGTGTACCGGGCCAGCTTGTGGGCGAGGGCGAAGTCCAGCACGGTCTGGAAGTCCGCCTGCCGGAAGTACTCGGCGGCGTCCGTGCGCCCGTTCATCAGCGAGACGCCCTCGTGCGCGTAGGCCTGGGCCTCCGTCCAGCCGAAGGTGGTCCGGAGGATCCCGTTGAACTTGACCAGGGCGTCGGTCTGCGCGGCCGCGCCGTTGAACCCGCCGTCGAACGGCATGATCGAGTAGTTGTCCGGGGTGAAGCCCTGCGCCTTCGCCTCGTTGAGCATCTGCTGGCCGAACCACCCGGTGCCCGCCCCGGTCCCGGCGGTGGTGATCGAGACGTAGAGCCCGGGGTTGTTCTGCCGGAGGATCCGGGCCGCCCCGATCTCGTTGTGGATGGCCGCGGTGTTCTCGTACTCCGGCTCCTCCAGGTCGAAGTCGATGGCCTTCAGCTGGTACTTGGTGATCACCTTCTGGTAGCCGGCCGCGGTGGCCTCCGGCGTTCCGCAGCCCTGGCCGAGCTTGTTGCCGCCGTAGCCGCCGACCGAGACCGAGACGTCGCCGCCCTTGGCCCGGACGGTCTGGATCACCGCCGGCATGGTGGTGTCGGTGTCGATCGACGAGGTGCCGCCCCAGGCCGGGGAACACCCGCCCTTGTCCAGGATGAACGCCAGCTGGAAGGCCTTCTGGCCGGTCGCGTCCATCACCGCCGCGGCGTCCGGCGGGCTGTTGTCCTCGGGCATCAGGTACGGCGCCGAGGCGTACCAGTTGCTGCCCAGGCCGGCGGCCGAGGTCGTCACGTCGGCCGCGGCGGCGCCGCCACCGGCCAGCGCGGCCGCCGCGCCGGCCAGTAGTCCGAGCACCCCGGTCACCGCGAGCGCGGTCCGGCGCGCCCGGGGCTTCCGGTGCTGCGGTGCGATCCGCTGGGCGAACTGCTGTGGGGGAAGAGCACGTTCCATCGGAAACCTCTCCAGGAAACGGCAGGGGAAGGCCCGCCCGCGTCGACGTGGGGGAGACGCGTCGGGCTCGACGGCCGTACCACGAGGGGGAGCGTGCGGACGGCCTCCATTGGTATAGACCTGTCCGGAAACCGCCGTCAACCAATGGGACGGTCAAGCCTTGGCCGGTCTTCCGTGGCGGCGCCCGGGTCGGGCCGGGCGGATGTCCGGTCATTCGTCCGGGGTGACCCGAAATGCCGAGCCATTCATTGCCCCCCTCCGGAATCCCTTTTGCCCCTTTCGATTCCCTTGCCGCCGGAACCGGACTCTCCTGTTCCGAATCCGGTTTCCAAGGTGATCGAAGTTGGTCTAGACAAGCTCTTCATGTTTCGGCTACGTTTCCCGACGCGAGATCTCGTCAGTAAGTGCACAGCCGCTCGTATCCATCTACCGCAGTGTGGAGGAACAAATGGTTCAGGCGACTCTCAACCTGGTGGACCGCACCTTCTCCCGGGGCCTCAAGGAAGAGGCCGCGGACGCGTACTGCGCGTGCCCCGCGGGCACCAGCTCGTGGTGCTCGAACGAGGTCCTGTACGTTCGCACGTGCTGCTCCTGGAACTGCGCGGTCGCCCCGTCCTGTGAGACCTACGGCATCATCGGCGGCTGCTGATCCCCGTCCTGGCGAATCATTCGTCCTGACGAAATCGGTCGACTGACACACAAGTCCGCCGGTGCCCCCGCCCGCCCGGGCGGGGGCACCGGTGACGGGGGAGCCATGACTGCATACCTGCTGCTCGGCGGCCGCTGCGTCCTCGCGGCCGTGTTCGCCGTCTCCGCCCTGGCCAAGTTCCGGGCGCCGCGCGAGTTCGCCTCCGCGCTGCGCGCGATGGCCGTCGTGCCCGGGCGTCTGACCGGTGCGACCGCAGCCGCCGTCCCGGTGGTGGAAGTGGCCGCCGGCCTCCTGGTGTGGGCGCCGAAGCCCCTCGCGACCTGGGGGTTCGTGCTCTCCGGCGTCATGTTCGCGGCCTTCGCGGCGGTCCTGGTCTCCGTCCTGCGACGCGGGCTCGACGTCTCCTGCTCGTGCTTCGGCGCCTCCGGGGTGCCCGTGAGCCGGGCCCATGTGGGCCGCAACCTGGTCCTGCTCGGCATCGCCGGAGCCGGTCTGGCGGCGAGCACCGCCGCCGATCCCGGTGACCTCGCGGGCGCCGGCGTGGTGGTCGCCCTGCTGGTGGCGATCTTTGCCAGCGTCCTGATCATCGCCACCGACACGCTGGTCGAACTCTTCTCGACCACCCGCTGACCCGCTGTTCTCCCGGCCCTTTCGCCGCCCCTATCTCCGTTCGTACGACCGCGCGCTGGAACGAGGAACAGATAACCATGACAACGGTCTCCGTCATTCTGGTCGGCTGTCTTTCGGTATTCAATCTGCTGCTGACCCTGGCATTGGCCAAGAAACTCACCCAACTGTCCCACGGCGGCGCGCACGGGAATTCCCACGGCGCCTCCCACGGCGGCGCGGCCGGAAGTATCCTGAGCGGCGTCTCGATTCCGGACAACAGGTTGCCGGACGGTGCACCGATGCCCGATTTCCGGACGGTCTCACATACCGACGGTCCGATATCCGGGAACGACCTGACCGGTGACCGGGCGGTCGTCGGATTCTTCTCCACCACCTGCGGATCGTGCCTCGAACAGGCTCCGGATTTCGTCAAGGCCGTCACGGACTACCCCGGTGGGCGGGAGCGGGTGGTGGCCGTGGTCAAGGGCAGCGGCCCGGTGGGCGACAACCTCGTCGCGATCCTGGAGCCGGTGGCGCGGGTGGTGGTCGAGCCCGCCGGGGTCGGCGAGGGCTCGGTGGCCGAGGCGTTCGGCGTGGTCCGCTGGCCGAGCTACGTGGACATCGACGCCGCGGGGCGGATCACCAACCGCCTCCTTCCGGCCGAACTCGCCGTCGCCCCCGCCGCGCTGTGACCGGACCCAGGACCGGGCCGCCGGCGGACGCGTCGGCCGGACCTCCGCCCGGAGCACCCCCCGGGCCCCCGCCCGGCCACCGGCCCGCCGTTCCGGCGGAGGGGCGGCGGGCGCTCCGCTCGGGCGCCGCCGCCTGCGCGCTCGCCTGGCGCGCGAGCCCGTCCGCACTGCTGCTCTCGCTGCTCGCCAGCCTGGTCGCCGGCCTGCTGCCCGCCGGTACGGCGCTGCTGGTCAGCGAGCTGTTCGACGCCCTCACCGCCCCCGCCGGCGGGGGCGCGCCGTCCGGTGTGCCGGTGCACGTCTGCGTGCTGCTGATCGTGGCGAGCCTCGGCCTGGCGCTCGCCCCCGCGTTCGGCGAGTTCACCCGGGCCCGCAGCAGCCGGGCCGTTCGGCTGCGGGTGCAGGAGGAGCTGTTCGACGCCGTCAACCGGCTGCCCGGCCTGCGGAGGTTCGAGGACCCGCACTTCCAGGACGAACTGCGGCTCGCCCAGCAGGCCGGTGGCATCGCCCCCGACCTGCTGGTCGGATCGGCGTTCAGCAGCCTGCAGGCACTGCTGACGGTGACCGGCTTCCTCGGCACCCTGTTCGTGGTGAATCCGGCCCTCGGCCTGCTCACCCTGCTGCTGACGCTGCCGCTGATCCGCGTCCAACTCGCCGCCGGACGCCGCCGGGCGGCCGTGCTGCGCGAGACCATGCCGCGCAACCGCCGGCAGATGTTCTACGGCAGCCTGATCGCCGACGTGGACGCGGTGAAGGAGATCCGGCTCTTCGGCCTGCAGGACTTCTTCAAACAGCGGGCGCGGACCGAACTCGTCGCGGTCGCCGAGGCGGAGAACCGGACCGACCGGCAGAACCTCGCCCGCCGGCTGCCGGCCCTGCTGCTCGGTGTCGCGGTGTACGGGCTCGGCCTGGTCTGGGCCGTCCGGGCCGCCGGCGACGGGGAGTTGTCGATCGGCCGGGTGTCGGTCTGCGTGGCGGCCGTCGCCGGCATCCAGGCCGGCGTCGGACAGCTCGCGAGCACCGGTGCGGCCGCCTACCAGGCGGCCATCACCTTCGCCCACTACCGCGCCCTGGGCACCGCCGAACCGGACCTCGCGCTGCCCGCGGCGCCCTCGGCGCCCGGCCCGCTCGGCGGGACGATCGAGTTCCGGGACGTCTGGTTCCGCTACCACGAGGACGCGCCGTGGACGCTGCGCGGCGTCGACCTGACCGTCCCGGCCGGCTCGGTGACCGCGCTGATCGGCCTCAACGGCGCGGGCAAGAGCACCCTGGTCAAACTGCTCTGCCGGCTCTACGACCCCGGGCGCGGCCGGATCCTCTGGGACGGCGTCGACATCCGGGAGTTCACGCCCGAGGCCTACCGGGAGCGGATCGGCGCGGTCTTCCAGGACTACTGCCGCTACGACCTCACCGCGGGCGAGAACATCGGCCTCGGCCGGCTCGACCACCTCCAGGACGCCGAACGGATCGCCGGCGCCGCCCGGGCGGCCGGGGTGCACGCGCGGATCGACCGCCTGGAGGGCGGCTACGACGCGCTGCTCAGCCGAATCTTCCTGCCGGAGGGCGCGGGCACCGGCTGGGGCCACTCGCTCTCCGGCGGTGAGTGGCAACGGCTGGCCGTGGCACGGGCGTTCATGCGGCGGGACGCCGACCTGATGATTCTCGACGAGCCCAGTGCCGGGCTGGACGCGGCCGCTGAGAAGGAGGTCCACGACAGCCTGCGCGAACTGCGCCGGGGGGCGACCAGCATCATCGTGTCGCACCGGCTCGCCGCCGTCCGCGACGCCGACCGGATCGTCGTCCTCGCCGACGGGCGGGTGGCCGAGGAGGGCACCCACGCGGCGCTGATGGCGCTCGGCGGTCGCTACGCGGAGCTGTTCACGCTCCAGGCCGAGGGCTACCAGCCGGGCTACCCGGACGCGGTGCCCGACCCCGTGGCCGGCCCGGCGTCCGACCCCGTGGCCGGCCCGGCCCACGCACCCGTGACGTCGGCCCGCTAGCGGAGGAGATCCTCGTCATGCAGCTGCTCCTCGCCGTCGGCGGCACGCTCGCCGCCCTGTTGGTGGCGGCCGCCGTCCTGGCCCGCGCCGCCCTGTCGGTGGTCGTGGTCGCCGGGCCGAGCATGGCCCCGGCCCTGCGGCCGGGGCAGCGGGTGCTGGTCCTGCGCCGGGGCTGGGCGCGGCTGCGCCCGGGCCGGATCGTCGTGGTCTCCCCGGCCGCCCTGGACCTCCCCGCCGACCCGGCCGGCCGGCGCCCGCAGCGGCTCCTGGTGAAGCGCCTCACCGCCCTGCCGGGCGATCCGGTGCCCGATCCCGTGCGCGCCGCGGTCGGCGCCCCCGTCGTCCCCCGCGGCCGGGTGGTCCTGCTCGGCGACAACCCCGCGTACAGCACCGACTCCCGCCTGTGGGGCGCCGTCCCGGCCGCGAGCATCGTGGGCGTGGTCCTCGACGGCGTCACACTGCGGAGCTGAAGCCGTCCGCCCCGGCCGCCCGCGTCCGGGGTCCGGAGGGCTCGTCAGTCCGGCCGCCGGGGCGGCGCTTTGAGGGGGCGTGAATACGGACGGGCAGGTCAGAGCAGGTGAGGACGGGTCGGGGCCGGTCGGTTAGGGTGGCCGGGTGGGCGAGGAGCGGGGGGTGGCGGAGGGGCGGCAGGCCGTTGCGGTCTGGAACGCCCTGCGGGCGCACCCGCTGCGCTTCCCGTTCACCTCGGCCCCGTGGCGCTGCTGGGGGTACCTGCTCGGCGGCGGGCTCATCGGGCTGCTGCTGCTGGCCGTGCTCGCCGTCCTGCTGCTGGTCGGCCTCGGTCTGTCCGTCGTCGGGATCGGCCTGCCGGTCCTGCTGGGCGTCGCGCTCGCCGGCATCCCGGTCGGTGCGCTGGAGCGCCGCCGGCTGCGGCTGGTCGAGCCGGTGCCCGTTCCCGATCCGCACCGCCCGCTGCCCGGGGTGGGCCGCCGGGCGCGGCTGCGGACCAGGCTGCGGGAGCGCGCGACCCGGCGCGAGCTCGGCTACACCGCCCTGTTCGCCCTGGTGCTGAGCGCCGTCGATCTCGCCTTCACCGCCCTGCCGGTGTTCTGCGGGGCGCTGGTCGTCAGCCCGCTGGTGGTCTGGGCGCTGGCCCCCGAGACCGTGATGCTGATCCCCGGCCGGGCGGTCTCCGGCCCCGCCGCGGCCCTCCCCGCGACCGCCGTCGGGCTGGCCGGTCTGCTGCTCTGCGCGTACGCGGGCGCGCTGCTGACCACCGCCCGGGTCCGGCTCGTCCGGGTCCTGCTCGGGCCCCGGCCCGAGGGCCTCGGCCGGCAGGTCCTCGAACTCACCCGCTCCCGGGCCCGCCTGGTCGACGCCTTCGAGGCCGAGCGCCGGCGGATCGAACGCGATCTGCACGACGGCGCCCAGCAGCAGCTCGTCGCGCTCAGCATGACCCTCGGGCTGGCCGCGTACGAGCTGCGCGGGCGCGACGGCGACGACCCGGCCGTCGAGCTGGTCGACCGGGCGCGCGGCGAGGCCCGCCTGGCGCTGGAACAGCTGCGCGACCTCGTCCGGGGCATCCACCCACAGGTGCTGACCGACCACGGGCTGGCCGCCGCCGTCGCCGAGGTCGCGCTGCGCCACCCGATCCCGGTCGAGGTGGACATCGACCTGCCGCAGCGGCTGCCCGCACCGGTCGAGACGACGGCGTACTTCGCCGTCACCGAAGCGCTCACCAACGCCGCCAAGCACAGCGGCGCCACCGCGATCACCGTCCGCGGCCGGATCGCGGACGACCGCCTGGTGCTCCAGGTGACGGACGACGGCCGCGGCGGGGCCGACCCGGCCGCCGGGGCCGGGCTGCAGGGGCTGGCGGACCGGATCGCGATTCTGAGGGGAAGGCTGATGGTGACCAGTCCGATCGGCGGGCCGACCAGGCTCCGGGTGGAGGTGCCGTGCTCCGGGTAGTCATCGCCGAGGACGCCGTGCTGCTGCGGGCCGGGCTGGTCGAGCTGCTCACCCGGGGCGGCCACCGGGTGGTCGCCGCCGTCGGCGACGGTGACGCACTGGCCGCCGCCGTGGACGCGGACCGGCCCGACATCGTGGTCACCGACGTCCGGATGCCGCCGGACTTCCACGACGAGGGCCTGCGGGCCGCCCTGGACCTGCGCGAACGCCACCCGGGTCTGCCGGTCCTGGTGCTCTCCCAGTACGTGGCCACCCCGTACGCCACCCGGCTGCTCGGCGCGGCGGGCGCGCAGCCGGCCGGTCTCGGCTACCTGCTGAAGGACCGGGTCGGCGAGGTGGCGGACTTCCTGGACGCGCTGGGCCGGGTGGCGGCGGGTCAGACCGTGATCGATCCGGAGGTGGTCCGGGTCCTGCTCCGTCAGCAGGCGGCGGACCGGCCGCTGGCCCGGTTGACCCCGCGCGAGCGGGAGGTACTGGCGCTGATGGCGGAGGGGCTGAACAACCAGGCCGTCGCCGGGCGGCTGAGCATCACCGAGGCCTCGGTGGTCAAGCACTGCGGCAACATCTTCATGAAGCTGGACCTCGACCCGGCCGAGGGCAACCGGCGGGTGCTCGCGGTGCTGGCTCACCTGCGGGGGGAGTAGGGCCCGGGGTGACGGTGCCTTCGGCAGTCGTCCCCGCCGGGGGGTCGCGGTGCCGGTTCACCCGCGGGGGGAGTGGACCTCCGGGGGCGTGGCAGCCGCCCCCGCCGGGTCGAGCAGGTCCGCGAGGCGGCGGGCGGAGGCCTCCCAGGACCACTCCTCCCGGACCCAGCGCCGCCCCGCCGCCCCCATCCGGGCGCGGTCGGCCGCCGGGGCGCCGAGGATGCGACCGACCGCCGCCGCGACGGCGGCCGGGCTCCGGCCGTCGACGACCGCGCCGGTGACCCCGTCGAGGACGGCGTCGGGCGCGCCGCCGGAGCGGCCCGCGACCACCGGCAGCCCGGCGGCCGCGGCCTCCAGGAAGACGATGCCCAGGCCCTCCGCCTCCAGACCGGCCCGCCGGGTGCGGCACGGCATGGCGAAGACGTCCGCCGCGGCGTAGTACGCGGGTGTCGCCGCGTGCTCCCGGCCGCCGGCGAAGACCACCGAGCCGGGCTCGGTGTGCCGCCGGGCGAGCGCGCGCAGCCGCCGTTCGTCCGGGCCCCGGCCGACCAGCACCAGGACGGCCCCGGGAGCGGTCCGCCGGATCAGCGGGAGGGCCCGGATCAGGGCGTCCTGGCCCTTGCGGGGGACGAGCCGGGCCACGCACAGGATCACCGGGCCGGTCGGCTCGCCCGCCGTGACCACTTCGCCTGCCGTGACCACCTCGTCCGCCGCGGCCACCTCGTCCGCCGCGGCCGGGCGGAACCGGTCCGCGTCCACGCCCGGGACGAGCCGCTCCAGCCGGGCTCGGGGCCCGAGCGCGGGGGCGATCCGCGCCCGGGTGTACTCGCCGAGGTAGGTGACCACGTCGACGCTGTCGCCGATCCGCCGCAGCAGCCGGCGGGCCCCGGGCGTCCGGGCCCACCAGATCTCGTGGCCGTGCGTGGTGGCGACCGTCCGGGCGATCCCGGGCGCCTGCCGCCGCAGCCCGGGTGCCATCGCGGCGAGCGGGGCGGCGGCGCCGAACCAGACCCGGTCGCAGCCGTGCGCACGGGCGATCTCGGCGGCCCGCCGGGTGACCCGGCCGGTGGGCAGCAGCAGCCGGGAGCGGTCGCGGACCACCGGGAAGGGGAGGGTCGCGTCGTGAGCGGCCGCGCCGGGCTCGTCCGAGGTGAGGACGACCACCTCGTCGGCGGGCAGGCGGGTGGCCATGGCGTGGACGAAGGTTTCGATGCCGCCCTGCCGGGGCGGGAAGTCGTTGGTGACGATCAGTGTGCTGGCCATGGGGTCGGTGCAACCTCGGTTCGGGGATCGGTGCGTGGGGTCGTGCGGGTGGTGGTGCGGGGATCGGTGCGGGCGGCGGTGCGCGGTTCGCCGCCGGGGCCGGGGCGGGCCTGCAGCCGGGCCCAGAGGGCGAGCACGAGCGGCAGCGCGAGGTAGCCGAACCGGCCGGCGGGTGCGAGCAGGAAGGCCAGGCAGAGCCCGAGCGCGAGCCGGTCGGCGGCGCCGACGACATCCCGGGGCGGGCGCAGCACCAGCGAGGCGGCGACGGCCAGCCCGCCGAGCAGCAGCAGCGCCACGGCGGCGTACCAGCCGGCCGGGCCGAGGTCCGCGAGCAGCCGGCCGGGCAGCGGGCTGCCGGCCGGAGTGGGCAGGGTGCCGCGCCCGGTGGGGAACGCGAACACCTGGTGGAACATGGGACCGGGCGAGCGCAGCGCCCCCGGCAGGACGAGGACGGCCGTGCCCGCCGCCGCGACCGCCGTACCGCGCAGCGCGGCCCGCCGGCCCGCGGTGACGGCCAGCAGGGCCGCGACGACCGCGACCGCGGGCCAGGCCGTCCACTTGAGCGCGCAGGCCACGGCGAGCGCCGCCCCGGCGCCGCCGGGCCGGCCCCGGGCGGCCAGGGCGAGGGCCAGGCAGCAGAGGCCGGTCATCGGCAGGTCCACCCCGCTCACACAGAGCGGCAGCGCGACCAACGGCGAGGCGGTGAGGGCCGCGAGCCCCGTCCGGTGCGGGCGGCGGGCGGCGAGCAGACAGCCCAGGAACACGGCGGCGCACCAGAGCCGGGCGTCGCCGAGCAGCCGGGCCGGCCACTCCTGCGCCCCCAGGACGGCGCGGGGCAGCCCGAACAGCGCCATGCCCGGCAGGTACGGCGTGTACTCGGGCACGGTGCGCGGGTCCGCGAGGTAGGGCGTGCCGTGCCGGAGCAGCAACTCGCCGGACCGCTCGATCACGGCGACCTCGCTCTGCCCCTGACCGGTCAGCACCAGCCAGAGCAGCGGCGCGGCGAGGGCCCCGACGAGCGCCACCGCCACGGACCAGGAGCGCGCCCGTCGCCACGGCAGCGTGAGCACGGCGACGGCCGCCGCCAGATAGCCCGTTGCGGCGACCGTGCCCCAACCGCGGTGCGGCCCGAGCCCGGAGACGAGCGGGAACGCCGCCGCCCACCCGGCGGCGAGCAGCCAGCCGGCGCACCACGGCGACCGGCGGTCGAACCGGCTTCTTTTGCACGGGAGTTGGCGGTCGCGCGGCCCTCGGCGGTCCTGCTGGTCCTGGTCGCGGTGGCCGCGACGGCCTCGGTGATTCAGCACCCCTTCATTCCAGCGGCGGGGCCGGGCGGGGTCATGACGGCCAGGTCGACACCTGGGGTCGGGTTTCCCCTACCATCGCCGCCCGCACCCCTCGTGCTGACGTTCGGTGTCCTCTGCATCACGTTCGGTGCCGGAAGCTCGCTATCGTTGCCCCGTGGTGAGGTCGTGGGATGCCGCGGTGGAGCGGGCGCAGGAGCGGCTGGCGGCGGTGCCCCGGCTGCGGGTGGTGGACGGCGGGACCGGACGGCGGTTCGAGCTCTGGGACGTGGCGTCTGGCCCGGATGCCGCAACTGCCGCCCTACCGGGTGTCCGAGGAGGACGGCCGGATGCTCCTGCTGGTCGCCGACGGCCGGCGCGGCCAGGTGCCGTTGCTCGCCGCCGGGCGCGAGGGCCGCTGGCTGCGCCTGGACGAGACGGCCGCCTACCGGCAGAGCGACGGGTGGGTGCACGACCTCGCCCGGCCGACGCTCGCCCTGCACCTCGCGCTCGCCGGGCGGCCGTTGGTGCGCGGCCCGCAGTGGTGGGCGGAGGCCTGGCGCTGGTCCGACATCGGCGAGCCGGAGGGCCTCGCGTACAAGATCGAGCACTTCGAGCAGCTCGCCCGCGACGCCGGCCGCACCGTCGTCACGCCCTACCGGCCGGTCGGCGCCGGACCGGAGCCGGCGCCTCCCCGGCCGGCCCCGCGGCCGTCGGCCGTGCCCCCGCAGGTGCCCGCGCCGGCCGACCGGCTGCCGAGCGCCGCCGCGCAGTCCCCCGGTCCGCTCCCGCCCGAGCCCCGCGGCCTCCGCCCCCGCGCCGGGCGGCCGGGACACCCGGGGGACGGCTGAGGCCGGGAGCGACGGCGAGCCCGGGGCAGGACGCGGGACGCGGGACGCAGGAGCGGGGTGGGGATAACCCCCCGGTCCGTCCGCCAGCGGCCTCCATGGTTCGCGGCACCCGCCGTTCCTAGGCTGGAACACGTCGACGACCAGCGACGATCCCCTAAGGAAGGCCCACCATGGCACGCCGTCAGCACGTCCGGACCGAGCCGTACGGGCGCCCCGCCGCCCACGCTGCGATCGAGCTGCGGGCGGTACGGCGCACCTACGGCCGTGGCGGCGAGACCGTGCACGCCCTGCGGGGCATCGACCTGTCGCTCGACCGGGGCAGCTTCACCGCGGTCATGGGTCCGTCCGGCTCCGGCAAGAGCACCTTCCTGCAGTGCGCGGCCGGCCTGGACCGCCCGGACGCCGGCGAGGTCCACCTCGGCGGCGAGGAGATCACCCGGCTGAGCGAGAACCGGCTCACCAAGCTGCGCCGCAGCCGGATCGGCTTCATCTTCCAGTCCTTCAACCTGCTGCCCTCGCTGACGGTGCAGCAGAACGTGCTGCTCCCGCAGCGCCTCGCCGGTGAACGCCAGGACCGAGCCCGGGCCCGGGAGTTGCTGGCCCAGGTCGGCCTCGGCGAGCACGGCGGCCGACGCCCCGGCCAGCTCTCCGGCGGTCAGCAGCAGCGTGTGGCGATCGCCCGCGCACTGATCACCGATCCGGACGTGGTCTTCGCCGACGAGCCGACCGGCGCGCTGGACACCCGCACCGCCCACGAGGTGCTCGGCCTGCTGCGCCGCGCCGTGGACACCATGGGCGCGACCGTGGTCATGGTCACCCACGACCCGGTGGCGGCCTCGTTCGCGGACCGCGCCGTCTTCCTGGCCGACGGCGCGCTCGCCGGCGAGCTGTACCACCCGGACCCGAAGGCCGTCGCCGACCGCATGGTCACGCTGGCGGCGCGCCCGGTCGGAGCGGCGGCATGAGCAACGGACTCGCGCGCGCCTCGGTGCGCTTCAGGCCGGCCTCCTTCGTCGGCACCTTCCTCGCCCTGCTGCTCGGCGCGGCCGTGGTCATGGCCTGCGGCACACTGCTGCAGACCGGCATCACGGCGAGCGTGCCGCCGACCCGGTACGCCGGCAGCCCGGTGGTGGTCGCGGCCGACGCGACCGTCGAGATCACCGTCAAGACCGGCCAGGAGGTCGACACCCAGTCGCTGCCCGTTCCCGAGCGGGCCCGGGTCGACGCGGCGCTGGCCGGGCGGATCGCCGCCCAGCCCGGTGTCGCGGCCGCCCGTGCGGACACCGCCTTCCCGATCCCGGCCGGCGGCGCCGCCGGCCTGCCCGGTCTGACCGGCCGGGGCATCGCCGCGCTGGGCATCGCCGGGGCGGGCGAGAAGCTGGTCGAGGGCCGCGCGCCCGGCACCGGCGAGGTCGTCCTGGACGTGGACACCGCGCACGCCGCCCACCTCGCGCCGGGCGCCACCGTCGCGCTGACCGCGCCCGGCGGCGTCGGTACCTACCGGATCTCCGGCCTCGCGGCCACGCCGGGGGCGGGCCCGCAGCAGCCGGCCGCCACCGCCTGGTTCGCCGACCCCGTCGCCGACCGGATCTCCGGCCACCCGGGCCGGGTCGACGCGATCGCCGTGGCCCCCCGCGACGGCGTCGACGCCAGGACCCTCGCCGCACAGGTCCGCCAGGCCGTCGGCGGCGACGCCGAGGTGCTCACCGGCAGCGCCCGCGGCGCCGTCGAGCAGCCGGTGCTCGCCGAGAGCCGGACCATGCTCACCGCGCTCGGCGGCTCCTTCGGCGGCATCGCCACCATGACCGCGGTCTTCGTGGTGATGAGCACCGTCGCCCTGGCCACCGGCCAGCGTGCCCGGGAGTTCGCCCTGCTGCGCGCCATCGGCGCCACCCCGCGCCAGATCCGCCGCACCATCGCCACCGAGGCGATGCTGGTGGCGCCCGTCGCCGGCGCCCTCGGAATCCTCCCCGGACTCGCCCTGGCCCGCTGGTGGTTCGGCGAGCTGACGGACCGCGGCGCCGTCCCCGAGGCGCTGTCGCTGGACGTCGGGCCGATCCCGATGCTCGCCGCCGTCGGCACCTGCACGCTGGCCGCGCTGACCGCCGGGTTCTTCGCCTCCCGCCGCCCGTCCCGGCTGCGGCCCAGCCAGGCCCTCGGCGAGGCCGCGGTCGAGGCCGGCCGCCCCGGCGTGGTGCGGACCGTCTTCGGGTTGCTCTTCGCCGCCGGCGGCGTCTCGCTGGCCGCCGTCGCCGCCGGCCTCGACGGCTCGAACGCCGCCAACACCGCGCTCGGCGTGGTGATGTGCTTCCTGATGGCCGTCGCCCTGCTCGGCCCCTGGGTCGCCGGGATCGCCGCCGGGCTGCTCGGTGTCCCGCTGCGGGCCGGCGCCGGCGCCCCCGGCTCGCTGGCGGCCGACAACACCCGGGCCAACGCCCGCCGGCTGGCTTCCGCGATCACGCCGATCGTCATGGTCACCGCCTTCTGCGGCACCCTGCTCTTCATGCAGAGCACCATCACCCACGTCACCGGCGAGCAGGTGCGGATTGGCACCACCGCCGACCACGTGGTCGGTTCGACCGGCCCCGGCCTGCCCGCCGGCAGCGCCGAGCGCGCCGCCAAGGTGGCGGGGGTGGACGCCGCCGTCGGCGTGCTGCGCACCAGCACGGTCTACCGGGACGGCGACATCCTCGCCACCGCCAACACGCTGGGCATCAGCGGCGATCCGGCGAAGCTGTCCAAGGTGCTCGACCTCGGGGTGAAGAGCGGCTCGCCGGCCGACCTCGCCCGCTCCGCCGACACCGTCGCCCTGGACGCCGGCCTCGCCGAGGCCCTCGGCGTCGAGGTCGGCGACCGCGCCCCGCTCTGGCTCGGCGACGGCACCCCGGTCAAGCCGACGGTGGTCGCCACCTACGAGCGCGGCCTCGGCCTGGGCCAGGTGCTGCTGCCCCGGGCGGCCGTCGCGGAGCACGTCTCCGTCGGCTACGACAGTCAGGTGCTGGTCGCCGACGCCCCCGGCGCCGACCGGGCCGCCGTCGCCGCCGGGCTGACCGGCCTCGCCGGCCCCGGTGCGACCACCGTCACCGACCGGGCCGGCTTCGTGGCCCAGGCCGACAAGGCCCAGGAGGTCGGCGCCTGGGCGAACACCGTGATGGCCGGCGTCCTCGGCGGTTTCGCCGCCGTCACCGCCGCCAACACCCTGGCGATGACGGTGCTGGACCGCCGTCGCGAGGTGGCGCTGCTGCGCCTGGCCGGGACGACCCGCCGGCAGGTGCGCGGCATGATGCGCTGGGAGGCGCTGCTGGTCGCCGCGACCGGGCTGGCGGTCGGCGCGGTGATCGCCTGGATCACCCTGATGCCGATCACCCGCGGCATCACCGGCTCCGCGCCGCACGTCCCGGCCGGCCTCGCCCTGCCGCTGGCCGCCGGAGCCGTGCTGCTCTGCCTCGGTTCGACCGGCCTGCCGGCCCGTCTGCTGCTCCGGGCCCACCCGGTGGCCGCCGGCGGCGGACGGCAGTAGCGGGGGCGGGGTTCCCGGGAGGACGGACGGGGAGGTCCCCGATGGGACGGGCGGTGCGCGAAGGTGGCGCACCGCCCGTTCGGGTGATCGTCGCGGCTCCGGCGGGCGCAACGGAGTGGTGATCGACTCCAACCCGGTTCGTTGCCGCTGATCGTGATGTCCGATCAGTTACGCTCTCGGCCGCGCCGTCCGGGGCCGAGTCGCCTCCGGAGGCGTTTCCCGTTCCCCCGCCCTCAGGCCCCTGCGCCCGTTCCCCGCCTCACGGCCGAGCAGAGAGAAGCCCTCCCATGAGCAGTCCTCCCGTGGCCCCCGCGCCCCGTCGGCCGCTGATCCTGCTGCGGGCGAGCGCCACCGCGCTGGCCGTCCTGGCCCTCCTGCAGACCCTGCTGGCCGGCAGCTACCTCAACGGCCACTACGACTCGCTCGCGCTGCACGGGACCACGGCGACGGCCATGGCCGCCGCGGCGCTCTGCCAGCTCGCGGCCGGGGTGCTGGTCCGCCTGGCCGCCCCGGACCGGCGCGGACCGCTCCGGCCGCTCGGGCTGTCCGCGCTGCTGACTTCGGCGGTGATCCTGCAGATCGCCGTCGGCTACCAGCGCGCGCTCGGTCTGCACGTGGTGCTCGGCGTGTTGCTGGTCAGCGGCATCCTGTTCGCTCTGGTCGGTGCCTGGCGGCTGCCGCTGCCCGCCCGCGCGGACACCCCCGCGGTCGACCCCGACGGCGCCGGCCTGCTTCCCCGCCCGGGCGGGCCCGTGGAGGTCGCCCAGTGAACCGCCGCCGGTTCCTCGGGATCGGCGCGGCCGTGGTCGGCACCGGCGCGATGGGGGCGTTCGCCGTCCCCTCGGCCGCGCGGCTGCTGGCCGAGGGCCGTCCGGGCCGGATGCTGCTCAGCGCCATGGAGCCGCCCCCGCCGTTCCAGGTGCCGCTCCCGCTGCCGCCCGTCCTGAAACCGGTCCGCAGCGACGGCACCACCGACCACTACGAGATCACCCAGCAGACCGCGCGGTTGGAGATCCTGCCCGGCCTGCGGACCGAGGCCTGGACGTACGGCGGCAGCTACCCGGGCCCGACGCTGGCCGTCCGCGCCGGCCGGCAGACCGTGGTGCGCCACCGCAACGAACTGCCGGTGCCCTCGGTGGTCCACCTGCACGGCGGCCACACCCCCGCCGACAGCGACGGCTACCCGATCGACCTGCTCCTGCCGGTCGGGGCCGGCGGCGCGCGGGGGGTCCAGGGGATGCCCGGGATGCCCGGGATGGCTCACCACGTGGACCTGCCCGCCGGCCGGACCGCCGACGGCGAGCGCACGTACACCTATCCCGGCCGGCAGCGCGCGGCCACCCTCTGGTACCACGACCACCGGATGGGCTTCACCGGCCCCGCCGTCTGGAACGGCCTGGCCGGCTTCCACCTCGTCCACGACGACGAGGAGGACGCGCTGCCGCTGCCGCGCGGCGAACGCGACATCCCGCTGATGCTCGCCGACCGCTCCTTCGCCGAGGACGGCTCCTTCGCCTACCCGGCCGTCGACGCCACGCTGGCCGTCCCGGGCGTCACCGACGACTACATGAACGGCGTCCTCGGCGATGTCGTCCTGGTCAACGGCGCCCCCTGGCCCCGGCTCACGGTGGACCGCGCCCGCTACCGGCTGCGCCTGCTGAACGCCTCCAACGCCCGCCTCTACCGGCTCGAACTCGACCCGCAGCCCGCGGGCGGCGACGCGCTGGTGCAGATCGGCAGCGACGGCGGCCTGCTGGAGGCCCCGGTGGCGCACGACGCGCTGGAGATCGCCCCGGCCGAGCGCTTCGACCTGGTGGTCGACTTCTCCCGCTACCCGCCGGGGACGTCCGTCCGCCTGATGAACCGGTTCGGCACCGACCGGACCACCGAGGTGATGCTGTTCGACGTCTCGTCCCGTACCGTCACCGACGACTCGGCCGTCCCCGAGCGGCTCTGCACCCTCGAACGGCTCGACCCGGCCGCCGCCGTCACCACCCGGACCTTCGGTTTCCGCCGCAGCCGCAACGACGGCTGGACGATCAACAACCAGCCCTACGAACCGGGCCGTTCACTGGCCCGCGCCGCCCTCGGCAGCACCGAGATCTGGCGCTTCTTCACCGACGTCCACCACCCCGTCCACCTGCACCTGGACCCCTTCCAGGTGCTCTCGCGCGACGGCGCCGAGCCCGGCCGCTACGACGCCGGCTGGAAGGACACCGTCGACCTGCGGCCGGCGGAGTCGGTGGAGCTCCTCGTCCGCTTCACGGACTACCCGGGGACGTACATGCTGCACTGTCACAACCTGGAGCACGAGGACATGGCGATGATGGCGGACTTCACCGTGGAGTAGGGCGCGCGTTCGCGGGCGTCGTCGCGACGCTCCGGCCGTTCCCGTCTTCCTTCCCCTCGTACCTTCGCCCCCTCGCCCTTCCGTCCCCGTGCTCCGCGCGGTCACCCGAACGGCCGAGCGCCGGCCGGGCGTGCCCACGCCCGGCCGGCGCCTCGACGTGCCGGGCCGCCGAGGTTGACCTAGCGTCGCGAGGGGGCGCACCAGCCCCGTCGTCCGACCTAGGAGCGAGCGCATGACCAGTCCCGCCGAACGCCGCCGGCGCGGCCGGGCCGCCCGCGAGCGGGTCTCGCGCTCAGCCCACGGCCGCTGGATCCCCGCCGCCGACCGGCCCGACCCGGTCGCGGTACTGGAACGGCAGGGGACGGACCGGGTCGCCGAGCTGCTGCCGATCCGCTACGGCCGGATGGCCGACTCCGCCTTCGCCTTCCTGCGCGGCGCGGCCGCCGTGATGACCGCCGACCTCGCGGCCGTCCCCGACACCGGCATCGTCGTCCAACTCTGCGGCGACGCGCACCTGGTGAACTTCGGCATGTACGCCTCGCCGGAGCGCGCGCTGCTCTTCGGCCTCAACGACTTCGACGAGACCTACCCCGGCCCGTTCGAGTGGGACGTCAAACGGCTCGCCGCGAGCGTCGCCGTCGCGGCCCGCGACAACGGCAACGACGAGGAGCACGCCCGCCGGGCCGCGCTCGCCGCGGGGCAGGGCTACGCCACCGCGATGCGGCGGCTGGCGGCGATGAGCGAACTCGACGTCTGGTACGCCCGGATCGACACCGAGGACCTGCTTCCACTGATCGGCAAGGCCAAGCGCCGCAAGCGGGTCGAGGCCGGCATGGAGCACGCCCGGCGCCGCACCAGCATGCAGGCGTTCGGCAAGCTCACCGAGGAGGAGGACGGCCGGCGCCGCATCATCAACGACCCGCCGCTGATCCAGCCGCTGTCGAAGAACGAACTCGGCAGCGTCGGACAGATCTTCAGCGACTACCGGGCCACCCTCAGCGAGGACCGCCGCGTCCTCCTCGACCGCTTCCACTTCGTCGACGCGGCGCGCAAGGTGGTCGGCGTCGGCAGCGTCGGGACCCGCTGCTACATCCTCCTGCTGGAGGGTCGCGACGCCCGCGACCCGCTCTTCCTGCAGATCAAGGAGGCCACCCGGTCCGTCCTGGAGGACCACCTGCCCGCCGGCGCCCGCACCGACGCCGAGGTGTCCGCCTCCCACGGCGGCCGCCGGGTCGTCACCGGCCAGCACCTGATGCAGGCCGCCAGCGACATCTTCCTCGGCTGGACCACCGGCCCGGCCGGCCGCCACTACTACGGCCGCCAACTGCGCGACATGAAGGGCTCGGTCGAGGTCGCCGACATGACCACCTCCGGCCTGCGCGCCTACGCGGACCTCTGCGGCCGGGCCCTGGCCCGCGCCCACGCCCGCTCCGGCGACCGCCTCGCCATCGCGGGCTACCTGGGCTCGAACGACACCTTCCCGGAGGCGATCGCGGACTTCGCCCTCCGCTACGCCGACCGGACGGAGATCGACCACGCCGCCCTGCTGGCCGCCATCGACGACCGGGTGATCACGGCGAAGCGGGGCATCTGAGCCGGTCTTCCCGGGCCGGTCGTGCCGGTCCTGACGCTGCCCGGCCGGGTGAGGCCAGGCCAGGCCTGGCCCGTTCAGGACCGGTCAGGCCAGGTCGGGAAGCAGGGCGGCGAGCCGCCGGAGCTGGTCGCGCTGGGAGGCGAGGTCGAGCGCGCCGGGGCGGACCACGACATGGTGCGCCCCCGCGTCCCGGTACCGGGCGAGGCCGGCGACGACGTCCTCCGGAGTCCCCGTCACGACCGCCTGGATCCGCTCCAACTCCTCCAGCGGCAGTCCGTAGTTGGCGTGCGCGTAGGCATCGAGCGCCCGGCGGCCGGCCGCCACGCCGTCGTCGACGCGGACGGAGACGAAGAGGGCGGGCGTGATCGACTCCGGTGCCCGGCCGGCCTCGGCCGCCGCCTTCCGCACGTCCAGCAGCCCGGACCGGTAGTCGGCCGGGTCCGGCGGGTACGGCAGCCAGCCGTCGTAGAGCCGCCCGGTGCGGGCGAGGGCGGCCGGGGTGGCGCCCCCGAGCCAGATCGGCGGGCCGCCCGGGCGGAACGGGGCGGTCGCGGCCGGGATCTCGGCGTGGTCGTGGAACTCGCCGTGGAAGGAGGTCGCCCCGCCCCACAGCGCCCGCCAGAGCGCCACCGTCTCGTCCAGCCGGGCGAAGCGGCGCGCCCACGGGACCTCGGACAGCTCGTGGATCGGCTGGCCGAACCGGCCGGGAAAGCCCGCCCCGACGGCGACCGCCAGCCGGCCGCCGGAGAGCAGGTCGATCGAGGCCAGCGCCTGCGCGGCCTGGATCGGCCGGCGCAGGACGGGCAGCAGCGCGCCGGTTCCGAGGGTCACCCGTTCGGTCACCGGGGCGAGGGCGGCCAGCATGGTCAGCGCCTCGATGCGCGGGCTCAGCAGGGAGTCGTTGACGAAGAGCGAGGAGAAGCCCGACTCCTCGGCCTCACGGGCGAAGGCGATCAGCTCGCGCGGGTCGCCGTCGGAGCCCCACTGGGCCTTGCCGGTCGGGAGAAGCACACCGATGTCCATGCCCGGAATCCTCGCCGGTCCGGGAATCGTCGACAATTCCCGCGAGGGAATGGCCGGTTGTCCGACGCACGGGCTACAACTGCCGGGTGGACTTTCCCCGGACGCTCCGTGAGCGTCGCACCCGGAGCCGGATCAGCCAACTCGACCTCGCCACCCGCGCGGGGACCACCCAGCGCCATCTCAGCTTCATCGAGTCCGGCCGCTCCACGCCCGGACGGGGCATGGTCGTGCGGCTGGCCGAGTCCCTCGACCTCCCCCTGCGGGAGCGCAACGAGCTGCTGCTGGCCGCCGGTTACGCCCCCGCCTACCCCGAGAGCCCGCTCGACGGCCCCGACCTGGCCCCGGTGCGCGCCGCCATCGACCACATCCTGGCCGGCCATCTGCCCTACCCCGCCGTGGTGGTGGACCGGCAGGGCGACGTGGTCGCCGCGAACGACGCGCTCGGCCTGATCACCGAGGGCGCCGCTCCCGAACTGGTCGGCCCGGGAACGAACGCCTACCGTCTCGCCCTGCATCCCGACGGCATGGCCCCGCACATCCTCAACTTCCCCGCCTGGGCCCGCCACATCGTCGAGCGGACCGGCCACCTGCGCGAACTGCACGCCGAACTGCTCGGCTACGTGCCCGCCCTGGACACCCCCGGCGCCGACCACCTGGGCTTCGCCGTCCCGCTCCACCTGCGCAGCTCGCGCGGCGACCTGCACCTGATGACCACGGTGACCACCTTCGCCACCGCCGTCGACATCACGCTCGCCGAACTGAAGCTGGAGGCCTTCCTCCCGGCCGACGAGCCGACGGCGCAGGCCCTGCGGGCGGCGTACCGGGAGCGGAGCGCGGTGGCAGGGGATCCGGGGGCTCAGGGGCCGGGGAACATGTAGTCGGCCGTCACCCGGTCCTCGCCGTCCAGGACGAGGAACTCGACCCCGCTCCCGAGCGCCTCCCCGCCGCCGGTGGGGACCATCTCCCAGGTGAACCTGAGGACGTCGCCGAGCCGGACGGCGGTGTCGCGGGCCCGGAAGGTGTGCTCCCCGTCGGCGACGAACTCCTGGTGGCTCCGTGCCACCCGAGCCTCCACGGCGTTGTGGCCGCGCGCCTCCAGGGTGGGGGAGTCGAAGCCCAACTCCGCCGCGCGGTCCCGGATCTCCTCCGGCGGCTGGAGGACGTGCACCCCGTCCTGTGCCCACACCTCCTCGATGAGCCGGCGGCGCAGCGCCGGGTCCGGCTCGATCCAGACGGCGATGTAGCGCTCGGCGATCTCCTGCGGGGTGGTGGTGCCGGTCATGGTGGTCTCCTTCGTGGTGGTCGTGGTCGTGGTCGTGGTGGTGGTGGAGGTGGTGGTCCTGGTCGTGGTGACGACGCTCCGGCCGTCTGCGGCCCCGTCGTGCGGTGCCCATCCTGTGCGGACCACCGAATGCGGACAATTCCCGTCGGGGAATGGCCGGGTGTCCACGCGCGGTGGGCGCCCTCCTCCCGGTCGGCGGGGGTGGGGCCCCGCCGGTCGACGGGTTGCCGCAGGCAGAGGCCCCGTCGAAGGTCGGGGGTCGACGGCAGCCGTTTGCCTCAACTAGGCATGACGGCAAGTCAGTTGGCCGCCGCTCCCCGACTTGCGGGGCATGTGCATGACTTCGACAAGATGATTCCTCGTCAGTAACATGGCGGCGCGGCCGTGCGAGCCGCCTCCCTGCGTCCACTGATCACGGGCGGTCGTGTCCCCGTCCGCCGCTCCGAAAGAGTCCCGTTGAAGAGTTCCCTCGGCATGGCGGTCCGCCCTGCCCTCGTTTCGCTGGTGCTGCTCGGTGTCGCTGCGTGCGGGCCGACCTCGGGCGCCCAGCAGGCCTCCTCGGTGGCCGACGCGACCGGCGGTGCCCCGGTTGCCGCCTCCACCTCCACCTCCGTCGCCGGCCACCTCCCGGCGGCCGCGACCTCGCCCGGCTCCCCGCAGGCCCGGGCGGCCACCCCGGCGGCCGCCCCGACCTCCGCCGGGCCGTCGACGGCCACCACCCTGCCGGTCACGGCCGCCCAGCCGGGCGCGCAGCAGGCGGCCGTCGGCGCACCCGGGAAGGACGGCACGGCCGTCTCCCCGGCGGCCAAGAACCTCCAGCTCACCGCGTACGACCCGGCCGCCGGCACGGCGGTCCTGGCGGCTTCGGCAGCCCCGTCGGCCGCTCCGACTGCGGGCCCGTCGACGGCCCCGCCGGTGGCTCCGTCGACGGTGCCCCCGGTCGAGCCGTCGGCCGTCGCCGAGGCCGTCCGGCCCGGCCAGCTCATCGCCAGCCCGCCGACGGCCGCCGCGCCGCAGGGCGCTCTGGTGGCGGTCACGGCCGTCCGCTCGGCGAGCGGTGGTTCGGTCACCCTCGCGACCCGGCCGGCGACGCTGACCGAGCTGCTCGGCGGCGCCGAGGCGGACGGCAAGGTCGCCGT
The DNA here is from genome assembly GCF_042882445.1 of Kitasatospora sp. NPDC058218. Taxonomy (NCBI): domain Bacteria; kingdom Bacillati; phylum Actinomycetota; class Actinomycetes; order Kitasatosporales; family Streptomycetaceae; genus Kitasatospora; species Kitasatospora sp. NPDC058218. The sequence continues at coordinate 81,376 of NZ_JBHVWC010000010.1, forward strand.
CGACCCGCAGGCGATCAAGGTGACGCCGCTGGTCAAGGACCTCAAGGCGACCGTCGCCCGGGAGAACGGCACCACCACGGCCGACGCCTCCGGCACGCTGGAGGTCGACGTCAACGCGCCGATCCCGCTCCCCGACGGCCTCAGCGCCGCAGCCTCCGGCTCCCTCCAGCTGCACCCCGCCGTGCACTTCGCGTACCACGGAGCCGGCGTGACCGGCCCGCGCACCGCGTCGATCGGCTTCGACCTCGGCGCCCACGCCCGGTGGAAGGTCACCGGCGACCTCGCCCGCAGCACCGGCGCCGCGCCGATCCGGGTGCCCTTCGCCAAGCTCCAGGCCAGCCCCGTCATCACGGTGGCCGGCCTGCCGGTCGTGGTGAACCTCGGGCTCACCTGCTACCTGGAGATCAGTGCCGACGGCCAGGTCCACCTGGAGGCCGAACAGGAGGCCACCGGCACCTGGGCGGTGCACGCCGACTACACCGGCGGCCGCGGCTGGACCTCGTCCACCGACGCCGCCGACACCAAGGTCTCCCCGGTCCACGTGCGGCTGACCGGCAAGGCCGGCGCCCGCGCCGCCCTGGGCGCCGAGGTGAGCGTCGGCCTCTACGACACCGTCGGCGTCGAGGCCACCGTGGCCCCCTACCTGCGCGCCCAGGTCGACGGTTCCCTCGCCGTCGACGTCCCGGGCGGCGCCCCCCAGCTCCAGGGCAGTTGGGCCCTCCTCGGCGGCGTCGACCTGAACGGCGCACTCACCGCCCACCTGAAGATCTTCGGCACCCCCGTCCTGGAGGGCAAGCTCCCCCTCCCGCCCTTCCACCGCGAGTGGCCCCTCCTGGCGGGCGCCCTGCCCTCGCCCACCCCGAAGGCCTGACCCTCCCGCACCCGACGACGCCCTGCCCCGGTCCTGCGACCCGGGCAGGGCGTTCTCGCATCGGGGGCAGGCGCGTGTGGCGACGGCGGCGGGACACGTGCCGGTGTCGGGCCGAGTGCGCGGGTGGCGCCCCGGAACGGCTGATCAGGGGCTGCGGTCCGGGCGGTGGACGCTGAGGTCGCCGTATGCCGACAGAGCGACGGTCAGGTCGCCGGGTGCGTCCCGCAGAACGGCGTCCAGGAAGGCGAGGGTGGCCGCGGCGACGACGCGCGGGCTCTCGGTGCGGCCCAGGGAGCCGACGATCGACGGCACGGGCGGCAGGTACAGGGGGCCGTCCATGAACGTGAGATGTGCGGCGCCGGGGATGGTGAGCCGGTAGCTCGTCGCGGCGCCGGCCGCGAGTGCCTCGGTGAGGCGGGGCAGGTAGCGCGGGTCGGTTCCCGGGGTGACGGCCTGGGTGAGCGCGAGCGTCGGCTGGTCGAGGGCGGGTGCGGCGGGTCCGTGGGGGTAGCCGTCCAGATCGATGACGGCGTCGAACCGGCGATCCTGCCGGGCCGCCTGCAGGGCGGCCGCACCACCCATGGAGTGGCCGGTCACCGCGACCCGGCCGGTGTCCAGGCGTCCGCCCAGCGGGTCGGCGCTCCCACCCCGGTCCAGACCGTCCAGCTGGGTGAGGACGAAGCCGAGGTCGGCGGCTCGAACCGCCGTCCAGCCGGCCGCCAGCTCGTCGTCCTTGTCCGGGTCACCGGAGGAGGTGGTCTCGGTGGTGATCGTTCGGCCGTCGGCGAGGACGACGGCGGCGGAGTCGTACGGGTGGTCGAGGGCGGCGACCACGTAGCCGTGGCTGGCCAGTTCCTCCGCCCAGGCGGTGTTCTGGGTGCGCACTCCGCCCGACCCGGGAGAGAACAGCACGACGGGGAACCGCCCTCCTCCGCTGCTCACCGGGGCGTCGAAGACCGAACGGCTGCGGGCCCGCGGAACACCGTCGACCAGGAAACCCGGCAGGCCGACTTCGCGGGCGAGGGCCTCGGAGACGGTGCGCGCCTCGTGCTCCGTGCGTCCGAGGTACTGGGCCCGCTGCGCGCCCGCGGGGCTCTTCTGCGCGGGGTACCAGAGCTGGACCACGACCGTGCGCCGGTCGTCCGGATCGGCGGTGAAGGTCTCGGGGCGGCGCGGGTCGGTCCACTGCACCACACGGGTGCCGACCGCGAACTCGCCCGTCGGTTCGGGGAACACGGGTACGGGAAAGGCCCAGGCGGCCACCGGGCCCGTGGCGATCAGGCCGACGCAGGCCACCGATCCCGGCAACGCCAGCCACCAGCGGGCCCGCCACGCCGGCCGGCCGGTACGGCGTCGCAGCAGGGGAGAGAAGGCGAACGGCAACGCGAAGGCGGCGCCTGCCAGGACCGGCAGCACCTGCCAGCGGAGCCCCGCCGCGCTCAGCGCGACCGTGGACAGCAGGAGGACCGCCCCCGCCGCGATCGAGACGCGTGGGCGGGCGGCGGGGGGAAGCCAACGCGCCACCACCAGGGCGACGGCAGCCGACAGGGCGAGGATTTCCAGGGGGGACATGTGCGGTCCCGTGATGATCTCGGTCACCCGGCCATGGTCGGCGCCGGGCGGGCGCTGCCACATCGATCCCGGGTCGCCGTCGCGTGCGACCGGGGTCGCAATCCGTGGCAGGTCCCCGTGCAACCGGAGCAGCATCGAGTACGCCGGATCAGCGGCCGCGCTGCGACCACGGGAGGTAGCGGGACTCCTCCTGCGGTCGTATCCCGGCACGGTGCCGTCCGACGGTGGACTGATGTGCTTCGCGGGGCCCGCGGCCTACCGTGACAGGGCTGCGGTACGTGCCGGGCGGCGCGAGGCGTACGTCCCCGCGTACTCGACCCGGATCGGCTGTACGCGGTGGCAGCCCCGGCCGGGGCTGCCACGACGCCGAACCGACAGGGAGGTGCGATGACCGAGGCGGCCGCGGTACCCGGCGATGCCCACCGGGTACGCGACCGGGATCGGAACGAGGGCGGGGTGCGGTGGGCGGGGGCAGCCCCACGGCTGACGAGGTACGCCGACCTGGTTTCCGGACGAGCGGTGCGACTGGTGAGAGCCGCCACGCGCCGGGGCTCCCGACTGCCGCCCGTGGTGTGGGACTCGCTGCTGCCGGCGCTCCTCCTCCTCAACGTCGTGACCACGCGCGCGCCGCAGGAGCTGCCGGTGGCCGTGGCCCTCACCGCCGCCCTCGCGCTGCCCCTGGTGTGGCGGCGCCGGGCCCCGCTCGCGGTGTTCGGCGCCGTGGCGGCCGCGGCCTTCGTCCAGTGGCTGACGGACGTCCAACTGCCGGCGGACGTCGCCCTGCTGGTGGCCCTCTACACGGCGGCCGCGAACTCGGGCCGGCGCGGCGCGCTCGTCGCCGGTGCCGTCGTGGAGGCGGGGGTCCTGCTGGCCTGCCTGCGCTGGGCACCGGAAGGCGCGTTCCTGACCCCCTTCGTCGCGGTCACCGCGATGGCCGTCGCCGCCGCCGTCCTCGGTGTGAACGTGCGGACCACGCGCGCCTACCTCGCGGCCGTGGAGGAACGGGCCGCACGCCTGGAGCGGGAGCAGGAACAGCAGGCGCGACTGGCCGTCGCCGAGGAGAGGGCACGCATCACCCGGGAGATGCACGACATCGTCACCCACAACCTGTCCGTCATGGTCGCGCTCACCGACGCCGCCGTCTACGCGCAGCACCGGTCGCCCGACAGGACCACCACCGCGATGCTCCAGGTCTCCGAGACAGGCCGACAGGCCCTGACCGACATGCGGCGCTCGCTGGGCATCCTGCGGACCGACGAACCGGACGCCCAGCGCCACCCGTTGCCCGGCATCGGACAACTGGAGACCCTCGCCGACCAGATGTGCGCCGCCGGTCTGCCGACCCGCCTGGAGGTCCACGGCGACCGCACCCACATACCCGCCAGCGCACAACTCACCGTCTACCGCCTGGTACAGGAAGCCTTGACCAACGCCCTCAAGCACACTCCCACCGGCACCCGCGCGACGGTCCGGATCCGCTGCTCGACCGGGACCGTCACCGTGGACGTCACCGACAGCGGTCCCCGCCCGCCGCTTCCCGCCGCCACACCGTCCGGCCACGGCATCCCCGGCATGCGCGAGCGCGCGGCCGCCTACGGGGGCAAGTTGCAGGCCGGACCGCTTCCGGGCGGTGGCTGGGGAGTCCGTACCCGCCTCCTCCTCGACAGCAGCGGAGCGGAGTCCGCATGACGATCCGCATCCTGATCGCCGACGACGAAGCGCTGCTCCGGATGGCCTTCAGCACCGTCCTGGAGGCCCAGCCCGACATGGCACCGGTCGGCGAGGCCGCCGACGGCGCACAGGCCGTACGCCTCGCCCGGGAGCTGCGCCCCGATGTCGTCCTCATGGACGTCCGGATGCCCGGGACCGACGGGATCGAGGCGACCCGCCAGATCATCGGGATCTCCCCGCAGAGCAGAGTGCTGATCCTCACCACCTTCGACCTGGACGAATACGCCTTCGCCGGGCTCAGTGCCGGAGCCTCGGGCTTCCTGCTGAAGAACACCAGGCCCGAGGAGCTCCTCACCGCGATACGCAGCGTCGCCGCGGGCGACGCGGTGGTCTCCCCGCGGATCACCCGACGCCTGCTGGAACACCTCCGCCCGCACATCCCCGACGGCAGCGGTTCCGGCCGCGACGAACTGCTGAGCCGGCTCAGCGCCCGTGAACGCGAGGTGCTCGTCCAGGTGGGCTGCGGCCTGTCCAACAGCGAGATCGCGGCCACCCTGTACCTCGCGGAGGCGACCGTGAAGTCCCATCTGGGGCGAATCCTGCACAAGCTCGAACTCCGCGACCGGATCCAGGCCGTGGTCTTCGCCTACGAAAGCCGCCTCGTCCACCCGGCATGACCCCGCCGCCTCCGGAGCCGACGGCGACGTCCCCGGCCCCCGGCGTCCCCGGGGCCGGGGCGGGAGACATGTGATGCGCTCAGGCCTCCGCCGCGATCACCTGGATGAGTTCCAAGGACCCCTCGGGGCTGAGGGCCGACTCCTTGAGACTCTCGAACACGGGCCCGTAGCCGCCCAACTCGGAGTCGCTTTCGATGAAGTAATGGCTGCTCGTCATGGTCTCCAGGTAGACGGCAGCAGGGGACGGCGAGTCCGTGAAGCTGATCGTCGTGAAGGGGCCGGACGCGCCCGCTGTCACTCCGGCGGTGAGTGGGACAATCTGGACCGTGACGTGGGGAAGCCGAGCGAGGTCGATGATGCGGCCAAGCTGAGCGCGCCAAGCCTCCCGGCCTCCAACAGGGCACCTCACGATGGGTTCCCAGAGAATCGCCTGGAGCCGGGGAGGGTCGGTCCTGGTCAGCAGCACCTGTCGTTCCATGCGGATCTTCACCAGTTGGCCCACACGTTCGGCGTCGACCACGGCGGGCACGGCTTCAAGTACCGCGCGGGCGTAGGCCTCGGTCTGCAGGAGTCCGGGGATGAGCGTCGTGGCCCAGTGGTGAATGTGCCGCGCGTCGCTCTCAAGGACCATGTAGTCGATATATGTGGGTGCGACGATGTCGCGGTACGCCTCCCACCAGTCCTGCTTCTTGCTTCCCTGCGCCAGGGCTTCGAGTGTGCCGCGGTACTCCGGCTCAGTGATGTCGTAGAGATCGAGCAGCACGCTCAGGTCCAGCTGACGGATGCCCGAAACGCCGGTCTCGATCCGGCTGATCTTCGCGCGGGAGCACCTGAGGGCGTTCGCTGCATCCTCGGTCGTCTTGCCTGCCACGCTGCGAAGTCTGCGCAGCTCGGCGCCGAGACGGCGACCGCGCACGCTCGGCCTCGCTTCGTCGGGCATCCTCGTCCCTCCCTTGATCCGCTCAGAGTCTGCCCTCTGGGAGGGTGTCGGAGCCAGCGACAGATCTGCAACGATTGCAACTCGCATCGCTTGCAACAAGCCCTGTGGGCCGGGCATGCTACCGAGAGCAGTCCATTGACTCACTGTCAGTGACTTCGGTGGTCGGTGGCCGGGCATTCCTATGCCTGTTTCGCCAGCCATCGGGGTGTGGCCGGTCTGGTTGCCGCGGATGGTGACCACGTGCCCCAGGGAGGCGTCGTGTCCGGAGCGTTGAAGACCTCTTCAGTCGACCCCGCCGAGCACTCGTGCTGGCTGCCGCGTCAGCGGAAGTCCGTGACCATAGCCAGGCTCGACCTCCGAGCGTTCCTCGCCGGCCTTGCGGGCGGCGAACGCTTCACCGACGTCGGCGAGTTGCTGCTCACCGAACTGGTCGCCAACGCCGTGGACCACGCCCACGTCCCCAGCGACCGGCTGATCCAGACCCGCTTCCTTCTCGCCGACGACAGCCTCCGCATCGAGGTGCACGACGCGAGCGCCGTCCGACCGGCGCTCCGCACTCCCGAGGAGGGTGACGAGTCCGGGCGTGGACTTTGGCTGGTCGACCAGCTCTCCAGAGAGTGGGGCTGTTCTCCCCGCCCGGACGCCATCGGCAAGGTGGTCTGGTGCCTGATCACCCCTACAGAGGGTGACATCCCGCTGGGTCTCCCGAAGCGGGGACACCGCCCGGACATCTCCTGCGCGGTGGTCGTCGAGATCGAGGGAGTCACCGTCCCGGCCACCTTCGGCCGCCTGCCCGACGCGATCGCCGCCGTCTGGGACTCCCTCCGGGTGCTGCCCCTCGGCGCCGTCCAGTACGACGCCTTCGGTCACGTGCTCTCCGGTCCGGGCGCCGCCGAGCGGGCAGCCCGGGTGATCCGGCGGGAGGGTGGCCTGACCATGTCCTTCGCCATGGACGGCCGGGCACACCTCGTCTCGGTGCGCCCGGCCTGAGGGCCTGTGTTCCCCGGCCGCCCCGGTGCACTGCCGGGGCGGCCGGGGTGTCAGTGGCCCGTGGCAGAGTGACGGCATGTTGGCGATCACGGTGCACACGGAGAACGGCGCGCGGCACCCTCGGGTGACCGCGGAGACACTGGCCGAGCTGATCCACGGCATCGGCGGGCCGGACAACCACTTCCTCATCGTCGAGCGGATGCCGGAGGTCCCGGACTTCTACATCCAGGTGTGGCACGAGACCGGGGGCGAGTACACGTTGCAGCACCGCGCCGGTTCCGCCGACCGGCACTTCCAGGTGCTGCTCGACGGTCCCGGGCCGGTGATCGCGGCGATGACGGGCTGGGCCCGCCTCCAGGACGGCTGGGACGACGGAGTGGACTGGACGCGACTTGCTCTGACCGAGGAGCCCGTCCCGCCGCTGGTCCTGGGCGAGGACGACCGCGGGCAACTGGAGGGGCGACTCCGGCAGACCCTCGTCGGCGGCTACCCGACGCGTGCGGAACTCGCCGAACTCGCCGAGGACTACCTCGTCGCCGGCGGCCGCCGGCCGGTCTCGCCCGCGCAGGCACGGGAGTTGGCCGACCGGATGTGGCGCGAGCGCGTCGAGGAGCAGGCCGGCTGGGAGGGCGAGACGGACCCGGACCGGCTCACCCGCGCGTTCGCGGCACTGGAGGCGGCCGGGATCACGGCCCGTGAGAACTTCACCTGTTGCCGCTCCTGCGGAGAGTCCGAGATCGGCGGCGCGGGCTCGTCGGAGGCCCGCGGCTTCGTCTACTTCCACACGCAGTGCACCGATGCGGCTGCCGCCGGCCACGGGCTGACGCTGCTCTACGGTGGCTTCGACGGCTCGGCGGACACGACGGCCGCCGTCGGCCGGGAGGTGGTGGCGGCGCTGGCGGCAGTCGGTCTGCCGGCGGACTGGGACGGAGATCCGGCCCAGGCCGTCGAGGTGCGGCCGCTGGACTGGCGCCGGCGGCTCGTCGGGTGACGCCACCCGCTGCCCGGACCGGCCGGATGACGCCGTCGGCGGGCCGGGCGCGTGGACATCCAAGCGCGGTACCGGGAGGATCGCCCCATGACTGCTGACGGACCGTTGACCGAGGAAGACCTCAGCGCGATGGAACGACGGGCCGCCGCGGCGGCACCGGGCCCGTGGGCCGCCTGGCTGGAGGGGCGGCACGGCATCGGCGGCGACAGCTTCATCCAGATCCGGCCCGAGGCGGACCAGGACGACGAGATCTACGTCAGCCGGTTCGTCGAAGGCGCCCAACTGGCCGGGCGGGACCCGAGGCTCGACGCGGACATCGACTTCATCGCGGCCGCCCGCCAGGACGTGCCCCGTCTGATCGCCGAGGTCAGGCGCCTGCGGGCGGCGGCGGACCGGTCCCGCGGCTGGTGAGCTCCCCGGGCGGTGAGTGCACGGCAGGTCCCGTCAGCTCATCGCCCAGACCGAGGGGTCGTGGGGGACGGTCGGTCGCGGCACGGTGGTGCCGGGAGCGGAGTGGGGCGGCCGGTCGTGGGCGTCGTCCGAGGGGACCGGCGGAAGGCCGGTGTGCAGGGCCAGGGCGTTCGCCACGTCGGCTTCGTCGACCCGGCGGCCCGGGCCTTCGTTCTCGATCAGCGCTTTCCGGTGGTCGGCGAGTGCCAGGACCAACTGTGCCGACTCGCGCTCGTGATGGGCCGCCGCTTCGAGTTCCTGGTTGGCAATCGCGGCATCGCGGTGTATCCGCTGCTGGTCGATCCGCTCTTCGTACTCTTCGGCGAGGGCGTCGGTCCGCACAGCTGCGCTGCGGGCGCCGGCCTGGGCGCTCGCCTCGTCGAGTAGCTCGATGGCCGATCCCGGTAGCGCCTGGCCGGGGAGGTGGTCCCGCGCCAGTACGGCCGCGGCGTCGAGTGCGTCGTCGGTGATCACCACGTCATGGTGCTCCTCCAGCCGGGGCCGGACGACGCGCAGGATCTCCAGGACGTCCTCCAGCGGGGGTTCGCCGATCTCCAACCGCTGGAGCAGCCGGTCGAGGCCCGGATCAGGTGTCCGACGACGGAACTCGGCGGTGGTGCAGGCGGCGATGACGTGGACGCCCGGGTGACCGAGGACGGACCGGAGGAAGGCGAGTGCTTCGCCTCGGCCCTCCTGCGTGTGCAGGACGGTGAGTGCGTTGTCGAGGAAGAGAACGAGGCCATCGCTGTGCTTGATCTCGGTGAGCAGGCCGGTCATGAGTTCCGCGAAGCGTCCGTGGTTCTGCGGGTTGGTGAAGACGGAGCCGAGGTCGAGGGAGTGGACGGCCCGGCGGGCGAACGCCGCCGGGACGGTTTCGGTGGCAATGGCGTGGACCAGGCCCGTGACGATGCTGGTCTTGCCGACGCCCGGCTCGCCGACGAGTAGGGGGACGTTCCGCTGCCGCCGGGCGAGGATGTGGGTGAGTCGCTCGATCTCCCGTCTCCGTCCGATTACGGGGTCGAGTTCACCGGTGGCCGCCGCCTGACTGAGGTTCCGGGCGAGCCGGTTCAGTCGCGGGGTGGCGCGCGGGGCCGGCTTCGGGGCCGGCTTCGGGGCCGGCTTCGGGGCCGGCTTCGGGGCGGGCGCGGGGCCGGCCAGGATCGTGATGACCTCCTGGCGCACCCGGTTGAGGTCGGTTCCGAGCCTGTTCACCACGATATGGGCGGCGACGCCCTCGCCCTCGCGGATTACGCCGAGCAGGATGTGCTCGGGGCCGATGTAGTTGTGACCGAGCAGCAATGCCTCCCGGAGTGACAGCTCCCAGACTTTCTTCACCCGAGGGGTCATAGGAATGTGACCGGCCGGGGCCTGCTGGCCCCGGCCGATGACCACCTCGACCTGCTGGCGAACGGCCTCAAGAGAGATCCCGAGGTTCTTCAGGGCTTGGGCGGCGACACCCTCACCCTCGTGAATCAGGCCCAGCAGGACGTGCTCGGTGCCGATGTGGCCGTGGTGGAGCATCCGGGCTTCTTCCTGAGCCAGGACGACGGCCCGCCGCGCGGGGTCGTTGAATCTCTCAAACACGGTCCCGTCCACCTTCTGCCGCCGCCAGATCAGCCCGTGCCCGCTGCGTGTGCGGGTGCTCGTCCCCCAGGATCCGTTCCCGCTCCGCCGCCAGTTGCCGCAGCAGCGCCACCGCCTCGTCGGCGCTCCCGCTGAGCGCGAGGTTGCGGGCGAGCATGTGGCGGGTACGCAGGGTGTGCGTGTCCTCGGCGCCCAGGAGACGGCTGCGGTCGGCGAGCAACACGCGCAGCAGGGCGACCGCCTCCTCCCGGTGGCCGGCCTCGCCGAGGTTGACGGCGAGGAACTGCCGGGTGCGCAGGGAGTCCTGGTGGTCGGGGCCGAGCAGGCGGGCCTGGTCGGCGAGGAGCTGCCGCAGGAGGCGCGCGGCCTCGGCGGGGTCCCCGGCGGCGCCGAGGCCGTGGGCATGGGACTGGCGGCTGAGCAGGGTGTCGGCGTCTTCGGCGCCGAGCACCCGGGTCGACTCCTCGACGATGCCCTGCAGCGTCTCCGCCGCCTCCTTCCAATGGCCGTCCTTGCCCCGCTCCACCGCCGCGACGCGCCGCTCGCGCAGTTCGGGGCCGGCGGTCGCGGCGAAGGCCCGGTTGACGCCGAGCGCGATCAGGCTGGCGGTCCGGGTGGCCCGGTTGAGCGGGGTCGGCAGGCCCTCGGCCGCCATGGTGCTGGTGAGCCGCTGGTAGAGGTCGTCGACGGTGAGGAGCTCGGGGCCGCCGACGACGCCTTCCCGGAGGAGGCGGATCAGCCGCCCGGAGAAGGCGGTGTGGTCCTCCCCGGGCAGCGAGAGCGCCACCTGGTCGCGATGGGCGGAGGTGAGGACATAGGTGCCCGCGATGTCGAGCCGGCTGAGGTCGACGGTGTCCGCGGCCATCGAGTCGGTGACGACGCGGCCGGAGAAGCAGCAGTCCAGGACGATGAGCTTGGCGGCGGCGGGGCTGTCGAGCACGGCGCCGCGCAGCTTGTCGTACTCCAGGGCGCTGAACTCGGGTGCCACGAACTCGCTGTCCGGCAGGGCGAGGTAGAGGTCGTGGCGGCGTCCGGCGACCAGGCCGTGCCCGGTGTAGTAGACCAGCAGGAGGTCCTCCGCCTCCTGCACGGCGGTGCGCAGCCGTTGGCCGACCGTCCGCAGGTCGCCGTCGTCCAGCAGGACGGTGCAGTGGTCCTCGGGGACGAGTCCGTGTGTCGGGTCGGTGAGGAGCGCCGCGAGATCGGTGATCGTCCGGGGGACGGCGGGGAGGTCGAGCAGGTGCGGATCGCGGTAGGTGCCGGCACCGATGAGGACGATCCGGGAGCGTTGCGGGTCCGGAAGGCGCACGTCACTCCTGCTCGGGGGCGGCGCTGTCCGGCACCGGACCGTGCTCCAGGACCTGGCGCAGGACGGCCTCCAGCTCGGCGGCGCTCACCCGTTTCGCGTCGAGTTCCACCGACTCGCCGTCCGGGCGCCGGATCTTGAGCCGGACGTCGCTGCGCCGGGGGTGGGCGAACCAGGTGCGCAGCGAGGCGGCCAGCACCGAGAGGCCGCCGCCGGCGCCGACCGCGACCGTCAGGACGTCCAGGGCCGAGCCCAGCTCACCGGGCCTGGGCGCCGCGCCGGTGAGGCCCACGGTGCCGGCGAGCTCGGGCTCGCCCCGGAGCCAGTCGGTGAGCGATTCCGCGTCCGCGGCGGGCTGCCCGCCGGCCACCGAGAGGTGCAGGTCCACGGCTTGTCCCCCGAAATTCACCTGGAAACGAAAGGAGTTGAGGCCAGGAGTCTACTGAAGGCGGTGTGGACGATGCCCGGCGAATGCGGGATACGGATGTGCCTGCGTGGAGGACTTTGCAAAGTTCGGAGTGGTGACGACGGCCGACCCGGCTGCACAGGAAGTCGGCCCGGCCGACTTCCTGTGCGGGGACGCGTGCCTCAGGCCGGGGTGAGCAGGTGCAGGGCGCCCGGGACGGCCGCGACGTCGATCGGCAGGGCGGCCATGAACTCGCCGTCGGCGTAGGCGGTGATGCCGGGGGAGTCGATCCGCAGCGAGGGCGTGCGGTGGGTGCTGACCTCAGGGCGTTCGACGTGGGTGCCCTTGAAGAGGGTGGGGAAGAACCGGGCGACGCGGTGGCGGGGCATGGCGTCGACGAGGGTGACGTCGAGCAGGCCGTCGGCGGGGTCGGCGGTGGGGCAGATGAGCATGCCGCCGCCGTAGCTGGTGGTGTTGCCGACGGCGGCGAGGGTGAGGTCGCGGGCGATGACGGTGCCGTCGGCGAGGGTGATCCGGAACGGGAGCGGGCGGAGGTTGGCGAACTCGACCAGGATGGCGAGGTTGTAGCGCATCCGGCCGCGCGGCCAGCGGAGCCGGTTGGTGCGGTCGCTGACGAGGGAGTCGAAGCCGCTGGCGAGGACGGAGCCGAACCAGCGCTGCGTCCCGTCGGCCGCGGTGACCCGGCCGAGGTCCACCGTTCGGGTGTGGCCGGCGGCGACGACCTCGGCGGCGGCCTCCGGTTCGCCGCGCGGCAGCCCGTAGGCGCGGGCGTGGTCGTTGCCGGTGCCCGCCGGGACGACGCCGAGCGGGATGCCCGTCCCGGCGGCCGCCTGGAGGCCGAGGTTGATCATGCCGTCCCCGCCGACCACCACCAGGGCGTCGCAGGAACCGTCGGCGACGGCCGCGCCGGCCAGGGCGAGCGACTCCGCCGCCGACGAGCCGGCCCGTTCGTCGACCTCGACGCCCAGGGCGCGCAGGCGGGCGGTGGCACGGCGGGCCGCCGGCTCGGCGTGGCCGGCGGCCGCGGCCGGGTTGGTGAGGAGAACGACCCGGGCGATGGTTCTCCGCTCGTTCACGCGCCCACCCCGCTCCGCTCGGCGGGGGCGTTCGCCCGCGCACGCCGTCCGACGGCTCGCTCGCTCCGCTCGCTCACGGGATCAGCTTGCCGGGGTTGAGGATGCCCGCCGGGTCCAGTTCGGCCTTGACCGCGCGCAGGATGCGGACGCCCAACTCGCCGATCTCCTCGGCCATCCAGGGCCGGTGGTCGGCGCCGACGGCGTGGTGGTGGGTGATGGTGCCGCCGTTGGCCACGATGGCGTCACCTGCGGCGCGCTTGGCGACGGCCCACCGGGCGAGCGGCTCCTCGCCGAGGGCGGCGACGACGGTGAAGTAGAGCGAGGCGCCGGTCGGGTAGACGTGCGAAATGTGGCAGAGCACGAGGGCGCCGGGCAGGGCGGTGGTCAGCGCGGAGGTGACCGCGAGGCGGAGGTCGGCGAGCCGGCGCCAGTCGGTCGCCGTCTCCAGGGTCTCGCAGAGCGCCCCCGCGCTCAGCAGGGAGTCCCGCAGGTAGGGCGCGTTGAACCGGCCGTGCTCCCAGGCCCGGGCCGGCGCCTCGCCCAGGGACGTGCCGCCGGCCGCCAGCAGGACGGCCCGGGTCAGCTGGTGACGAGTGGCGACCTGCTCGGCGGAGCCCTCGAAGACGGTCACCGCCAGGCAGCCGGTGACGGCGGGTTCGCCGCCGATCTTCTCCGTCATCGCGAGGTTGACCATGGTCTCGGCCTCGTCGGAGAGTCGGATCACCGTCGGCCCGGTGTCCTGCTGCTCCACCGCGCGCAGGGCGGCCGCGCCGGTGGCGAAGTCGGGGAAGGACCACGCCTCGTAGGCCTTCACGGCGGGCACCGGGTGGATGCGGACCCGGACGGCGGTGATCACGCCCAGCGTGCCCTCCGAGCCGAGGAAGATCTCGCGCAGGTCGGGGCCGGCGGCGGAGGCGGGGGCGCGGCCGAGGTCCAGCACGCCCACCGGGGTGACGACGCGCAGGCCGCGCACCATCTCGTCGAAGCGCCCGTACCCGGCGGAGTCCTGGCCGGAGGAGCGGGTGGCCGCGAAACCGCCGATGGTGGCGAAGCGGAAGCTCTGCGGATAGTGGCCGAGTTCGAAGCCGTGCCCGGCCAGCAACGCCTCGGCGGCCGGACCGGTGAGGCCCGCGCCCAGGACGGCCTCGCCGGAGGTGGTGTCCAGGTCGAGCAGCCGGTCGAAGCGGCGCAGGTCGAGCGAGACGACGGCGATGAGGCCCCCGCGCTCCGGGTCCAGCCCGCCGACCACGCTGGTGCCGCCGCCGAACGGGACGACGGCGATGCGGCGTTCGGCGCAGAGGGCGAGCAGTGCGGCGATCTCGTCCTCACTGCCCGGCAGCACGACGGCGTCCGGCGCGTCCTGCGGCTCGCGGCCGCGGCGGCGCAGCAGGTCCGGGGTGGACTTGCCGCCGGCCCGGGGGAGGCGGTCCGCGGGGGCGGCGCTGACGTGCGCCTCGCCGACCACGGCGGCCAGCGCCTTCAGGTCCGCCTCGGTCAGCTGCGAGGGCCGCAGGGAGACCTCGTCGGCGGCCGGTCCGGGGGCCGCGTCGCCGGTGACGCCGAGGGCGGCGGCCAGCAGGGCCTTGATGTCGGCGGACAGCTCCTTGGCGAGGGCCGGGTCGCCCCAGGCGTCCCACTTCATCGGGGGGAGCGGCAGCGCGGCGTTGGCCGGTCCCGCTTGCGTCTCAGGTGCCATGCGTTACAGTTTCACACATCATGTCAAGTAGTAACGCTGGCCCGGTCGACCCCGAGGCGACCCCCGAGCCCCGCAGCACCGATGACGCCATCCTCGACGCCGCCGCCGAGCTGATCGTCCAACTCGGCGTGCGCCGAACACAGTTGGCCGAAATCGCCCGACGTGCCGGGGTCAGCCGGCCGACCGTCTACCGGCGCTGGCCGGACGTCCGGGCGGTGATCGGGGCGCTGCTCACCCGCGAGATCCTCGCGACCCAGGCCACCGTCCGGCTCACGGGCGAGGACCGCGCCGCCTTCGTCGAAGGCGTTGTCGAGGTCGCCGTCCGGCTGCGTGACCACCCGGTGCTCGGCGCACTGCTGCGCTCGGCCGACTCGGACGCGCTCTTCGAGTACGTCGTCGAGCGGCTCGGCGCCAGCCAGCTCGGCCTGCTGGAGGCGCTGCGCGCGGGCATCGAGCAGGGCCAGGCGCACGGCTCGGTCCGGACCGGCGAGCCCGTCGAACTGGCCGCCATGGTGCTGCTGATCGCCCAGTCCACCGTCCAGTCGCACCGCATGGTCGCGCACCTGCTGCCCGAGGCGGCCTGGCGGCGCGAACTGGCCAGGGCACTGGACGGATACCTCGCGCCGTGAGCGCACGCGGGTGGCGGCCCCGTGCCACCACCGTGCCCGCCGCGACGAACGGACGCCTCGCGCCCTGACCCTGCCCGCCGTGACGAACGGATACCTCGCGCCATGACGATCAACGCCGGGCCTTTCGCCGGAACCACCCGACTCACCTCCCGGCGGCGGGAGGTGGAGCTGGACGCGCTCGCCGTCGCCCCGGCCGTCGATCTGCTGGTCGTCGGCGGCGGGGTGACCGGCGCCGGGGTCGCGCTGGACGCGGCCGCGCGCGGCCTCCGCGTCGTCCTCGTCGAGGCGCGCGACCTGGCCTTCGGCACCAGTCGGTGGAGCTCCAAACTGGTCCACGGCGGTCTGCGCTACCTCGCCTCCGGGCGGATCGGCGTGGCCCGGGAGAGCGCCGTCGAGCGCGGCGTGCTGATGACCCGCACCGCCCCGCACCTGGTCCGCCCGCTGCCTCAACTCGTCCCGCTGCTGCCGGGGTTGCTGCGCCCCGGGCAGGCGTCGCTGGTCCGGGCCGGCTTCCTCGCCGGGGACGCGCTGCGACTGAGCGCCCGGACGCCGGGCGCGGTGCTGCCCCGGATGCGCCGCGTCGACGCCGCCCGGGCCCGCCAGCTGGTGCCCGGTGTACGGGCGGCGGGGCTGGCGGGCGCACTGGTCGCGCACGACGGCCAACTGGTCGACGACGCACGGCTGGTGGTGGCCCTGGCCCGGACGGCCGCGCAGTACGGCGCCACCGTGCTCACCCGCGTCCGGGCGGAGGAGGTCACCGGCACCTCGGCCCGGCTGGTCGACAGCCTCACCGGGCAGTCCCTCGCCCTCACCGCCGGCGCGGTCGTGAACGCCACCGGCGTCTGGGCGGGCGAGGTGGACCCGTCCATCCGGCTGCGGCCCAGCCGGGGCACCCACCTGCTCGTCGACGCGGCCGCGCTCGGCCACCCGGTCGCCGCACTCACCGTGCCCGTGCCGGGCTCCACCAGCCGGTTCGTCTTCGCGCTGCCGCAGCAGCTCGGCCGGGTGGCGATCGGGCTGACCGACGAGGACGCGCCCGGGCCGATCCCGGACGAACCGCAGCCGACCGAGGCGGAGCTCGACTTCCTCCTCGACACCGTCAACGCCGCCCTCACCACCGCGCTGACCAGGGCGGACGTCCGCGGCGCGTACGCCGGGCTGCGGCCGCTGATCGACACCGGCGGCGGCAGCACGGCCGACATCTCCCGGCAGCACGCGGTGCTGGAATCCCCGTCCGGGGTGATCACGGTCGTCGGCGGCAAGCTCACCACCTACCGGCGGATGGCCGAGGACGCGGTGGACACCGCCGTCCGTCTGCGCCGCCTGCCGGCCCGCGCCTGCTGGACGGCCCGCCTGCCCCTGGTCGGCGCACCGGGGCACCGGGACAGCCGC
Organism: Kitasatospora sp. NPDC058218; assembly: GCF_042882445.1. Lineage (NCBI taxonomy): Bacteria > Bacillati > Actinomycetota > Actinomycetes > Kitasatosporales > Streptomycetaceae > Kitasatospora > Kitasatospora sp. NPDC058218. The sequence continues at coordinate 97,648 of NZ_JBHVWC010000010.1, forward strand.
CCGGCGCCGGAGGGCGGCGTGCCCGCCTCGCTGCTCGCCCGGCACGGCGGCGCGGCACGCGAGGTCCTCGCGGCGGGCGGCGCCGAGCCGATCGCCGAGGGCATCGACGTGACCCGCGCCGAGATCGCCTACGCCGTGACGCACGAGGGCGCCCTGGACGCCTCCGACGTGCTCGACCGCCGGACCCGGATCGGCCTGGTGGCGGCGGACGCCGCCCGCGCCCGTGCCGCGGTGGAGGAGATCGTCGCGCAGAGCCGGACGCGGTAGACGCGGGGGCGTGCGCCGTCGTCCCGGGCGTCAAAGGGGGGTGCGGGTCGCCACCCTGGACGTCAGCGGTCGACGCGCTCCGGCACCGGGCGGACCGTGCCGCCCAGGTCCACCGTGCAGGCGAGCGGGTGCTCCGCCGAGCCGGTCCGCTCCAGCCGGACCGAGAGCGGCAGCGCGGGCTCCTCGGGGATCCGGGCGGCCAGGGTGAGCGGGTAGACACCGTGGCCGTGGACGCGGTGGAAGGCGCACTCCCTGCCGTCCACCAGCAGTTCGGTCTCGGTGATCCAGCCCGAGCGGACGTTCACCGTGACGGACCGACCGGCCCGGTCGAGGTGGAAGCTGTACCGGCGGCGCATGACACCTCCCGCGCGGGGCCCTTCGCCCGCACGGCCAGTCTAGGTCGGGTCCCGCAGTGACCGCCGGGACGGGCCCGGGGTGGGCCGGCCGGTACGGTCACCCGCAGGACAGGACAGGACCTGTGCGAGGGAGGCCGGAATGGAGTACGTGCTGGTGCTGGCTCGGGTGCCGGTCACCGCCCGGACCGGGCGGCGCAGCGGGCCGGCGCCGGAGCTCGGCGTGGTCGAGCGCCGGGAGGACGGCGGGGCGCTGGACGCGGTCCTCCGGCGCCTCGGTGCGCAGGGGCTGCCGACCCTCGCGGACTTCGACCCGCACACCGAGCACTCCCGGACGCTCAAGGGCCCGGCCGTCGCCGCCCTGGTCCGGGACATCGAGCGGCTGGACCTCGGGCGGCTGCCGGAGCGTGAGCGCGAGGTGCTCCGCCTGCTGCTGGGGTGGGGACACCGGTCGCGGGCCGAAGGCGGGGCGCTGCGCATACGCTTCTCCGGCGCTTTCTGACCGGACGCTTCCTGGCCCGGTGCCGTCCCGGCGCCTTCCGTCCCGGCGCCTTCCGGGCCGGTGCCGTCCCCGGCCCGCCCCCGCCGCCGGTCACACCAGGCGGCCGCCGCCGTCCACGTGCAGGACCGTCCCCGTGACGAATGGGCTGGCCATCGAGAAGAGGACGGCGCGGACCAGGTCGTCCGTGCTGCCGACCCGGCGGGCGGGGTTGCGCTCGGCGACCGCGCGCAGGAACGGCTCCTTGTCGGTGCCCATCCGGTCCCAGGAGCCGCTGTCCACGATGCCGGGGGAGACGGCGTTGACCCGGACCGGGGCGATCTCGACGGCGAGGGCCTGGACGAGGAAGGCGAGCGCGCCGTTGGTGGCGGCCATCACCGTGCGGGCGGGGGCCGGACGCCAGGCGGCGACGCCGGAGAAGAAGGTGAACGAGGCGCCGTCGGGTCCCTCGGTCGCGGCCTGGCCGGCCAGGTGCTTCGCGAGCAGCAGCGGGCCGACCACCTTGGCCGCGAACGCGCGCTGGACATCGGCGAGTTCGAGTTCGGCGAGCGGACCGTTGGCGGGCATCGCGGCGGTGGAGACCAGATGGTCGAAGCGGCCGGTGGCGGTGGCGAGGGCGGCGATCGACGCCTCGTCGGCGAGGTCTACCGGGACGACCCGGGTGGGGCCGGACAGTTCACCGGCCGTCCACTCCAGCTTGCGCGGGTCGGGGCCGGCCAGGATCAGCTCGGCGCCGGCGGCGGAGGCGGCGTGGGCGAGCGCGCGGCCGGTGTTCGAGCCGGCGCCGACGACGACGATGCGGCGGCCTTCGAGGGCGGCGGCGGGGGTGGGCGTGGGCGTCTGGGCGGTCATTCTGCGGCTCCTCGGGAGGCGGGCGGGTGATCTGGGAAGACGGGTGTCTACGCCGACCACCCTGCGCCGAGCAGCGGTGATGCGTCCAAGGCTTGTCTTTTGGGCAAGCCATAAACTCTGTGCATGGCCACTCTTCGACAGCTCGAATACCTGGTGACCGTCGTCGACACCGGCTCGTTCACCCGGGCCGCCGAGCTGCTGCACGTCACCCAGCCCGCGCTCTCGCACCAGGTGCGGGCGCTGGAGCGGGCCGTCGGCGGCACGTTGTTGGAGCGGCTGCCGCGCGCCGTCCGGCTGACGCCGATGGGCCGGGCGGTGCTCCCGCACGCCCGTGCCGCGCTCGCCGATGCCGAGCGCCTGCGCACCGCGGCCCGTCTCACGGCCGGCCTGGACGCCGGCGAGCTCGAACTCGCCACGGTCTACTCGATCAGCCTCGGTATCCTGCCGCCGGTGCTGCGGGCCTGGCGCCGGCTCCACCCGCGGGTGCGGATCCGGCTGCGCGAGTACGCCCACAACGACGAGTTGCGCGCGGCGATGGCGGCCGGGCAGGCGGACGTCGCGGTCGGCACGCCGCCGCCGGACTGGGAGGGGCCGATCCGGGAGCTGGGCGTGGAGGAGTTCGTGCTGGTACTGCCCGCCGAGCCGGATGATATGACTGATCGTCAGATCGTCCGGCTGGCTGACCTGTCCGGGCGGGACTGGGTGCACTACGCGCCCGGCAACGGCCTCGCCGACCTGCTCGACGAAGCCTGCGGCGAGGCCGGGTTCCGGCCGCGGGTCGCGGTGCGGACCGAGCAGACGGCGGCCGCGCCGCTGCTGGCCGCGGCCGGGCTGGGGCCGGCGCTGGTGCCCGCCAACATCGTCCCGCCGGACTTCGACGGTCTGGTCCGCCGCCCCGAGCCGCCCGTGCGGCGCCCGCTCGCGGCGTACACCCGGACCCGGCCGGATCCGCTGACGGCGGCCTTCGTCGACCTGTTGGCGCGGCAGGCCTGCCTGCTGCCGCCGCACGTCGCCGACCTGCTCGCGGGGCGGTGAGCGTCGACGGGCAGCGTGGGCGGGCGGCCTCGGCGGGCGGCTTCGGCGAGCGGGTCGGCGACGTGCGGCGCGCAGTGGTCTGGCGCACGCCGGGGGCGCATCGGGTCGGATGGATTCTCGTTATCTCTACAGTGTTGTAGATTCTTAGGGAGGGAGAGCAACCGAGGAGGGCATCGTGGGAGTTTCGCTGGCCAAGGGTGGCAATGTCTCGCTGACCAAGGAGGCGCCGGGTCTGACGGCCGTCATCGTCGGTCTCGGCTGGGACGTGCGGACCACCACCGGGGCCGACTACGACCTGGACGCGAGCGCGCTGCTCTGCAACGCGCTCGGCAAGGTGGTCTCGGACCAGCACTTCGTCTTCTTCAACAACCTGCGCAGTCCCGAGGGTTCGGTCGAGCACAGCGGCGACAACCTGACCGGTGGCGGCGACGGTGACGACGAGCAGATCAAGGTCGACCTGGACGCCGTGCCGGCCGGGGTGGCCAAGGTGGTGTTCCCGGTGTCGATCTACGACGCCGACGCCCGCCTGCAGAGCTTCGGCCAGGTCCGCAACGCGTTCATCCGGATCGTCAACCAGGCCAACGGCCAGGAGATCGCCCGGTACGACCTCTCCGAGGACGCCTCGACCGAGACCGCGATGGTCTTCGGCGAGCTGTACCGCAACGGCGCCGAGTGGAAGTTCCGGGCCATCGGCCAGGGGTACGCCTCCGGCCTGCGCGGCATCGCGACCGACTACGGCGTCAACGTCTGAGGACGGCCGTGGGGTCGTGACCGACTACGGCGTCAACGTCCTAGGACGGCCGTGGGGTCGTGAAACCGTGCGGCCGGGGCGACCCCCCCGTCTGGTCAGTCGGCCTGACGGTCGGTCGGCGGGCGTCCGAGCGCGTGCCCGCCGAACCCGCCCGTCCCGGCGACCTGTTGGCGCCACCAGGCGGTCATCGCGTCCTCGTCCATGGCCGACCAGTTCGGCGCCTCGGTCACCTGGGCCCGCCCGAGCCGCCGGCCGACCTCGACCATCTCCCGCCCCACCGCGCCGCGTTCGCGGTCGTACGCGGGCAGCAGCTCCGCCCAGGAGTCGGCTGTCCGCCAGGCGCCCTCGAAGGCGCAGGCGTCCTGCACGGCCTTGACCGCGCCGCTGGTGTTGTGCGGGCGGACCACGGTGGCCGCGTCGCCGGCGAGCAGCAGGCGCCCGGCGGTGCGGCGCGGAGCCGCCAGGTCGTAGATCGGCTGGATGAACGTCCGCTCGCGGGGGCTGAGGGTGATGACCCCGGCCCAGTAGGGCGGCAGGTGCCGCTCGGCGAGCTCGGCCAGTTCCTCGAACTGCCCGGTGGTGAGTGCGCCGGCGGGGACACTGGTCGGGTCGCCGGGGCGCAGCCAGGCCGGCGTGGGCGCGTAGAAGACGAAGTTGACCTGGGTGGAGCCCGGAGTCAGACCGGGGATGCGGTACAGCACGACCTGGCCGCCGGGGTAGCAGACCGTGATCACCTCGTGCTCCGGCCAGAGTGTCGCGCCGCCGGGCAGTTCCGCCAGCAGCCGGGCGTCGAAGCTGCCGCGCCAGCAGACGTAGCCGGCGTACTCGGGCCGGGCCTCGGGGCAGACGGCCTCGCGCACCACCGAGCGGTAGCCGTCGGCGCCGATCACCAGGTCGTACCGGTCCGGTCCGCGGTCCGTTCCGCCGTTCGTTCCGCGGTCCGTTCCGCTCTCCGTTCCGCCGTCCGGGCCCGTCAGCCAGGCGTGCTCGTCGTCGCCGGACACGGTGGTGACCGCCCCGCCGAGCCGGAACTCCACGTTGTCGGGGGTGCGTTCGCGCAGGGCCTGCCAGAGCACGCCCCAGTGGTAGGAGCGGAACGGCATCTCCTGTGCCCAGAGCAGCCGTCCGCGCGGGCCGCCCCCGCCGTCCGGGTCGTGGGCCAGCCAGTGCCGCTGGGTGAGCCGGTGCCAGCGGATGCCGTCGTCGAGGTGGCCGGCACGGGCCAGTTCGGTGTAGCGGTCGTCGAGCACGCAGAGGCCGACGCCGCGGTCCTCCAGTCGGCCGGGGCTGCGTTCCAGTACCACCACCCGGTCCGCCCCGCCGCGGGCGGCCGCCCGCGCGAACGCGCACCCCGCGATGCTGCCGCCGACCACGGCTATCTCTCCGCCTCGCACTGCCGTCCCCTCCCCGGGGATTCCTCCGAACCCCCCTTCGGGGAACGACCATACGCACATTCCGTATCGATCTGACGGGCGGTCAGGCAAATTGCCGGCGACCGTCGGGCTGCCGGGGCGGGGCGGACGGGTCAGGGCGGCCGTCGGGGGAGCGCTGGGCGCGGGGCGGACGGGCCGGTGGCCGGCGGCGCGGCGACGCCGTCCGGGGCGCCGGGGTTATGCAACTAGTTGCACATGCTGCGCCGCGTCCCCTACCGTGTGGTAACAACGAGCCGCCGCACGCTGTACAGGAGAAGCCGATGAGCACCGACCCCCAGCGGGACCGGAAGCCGTACCCGCACCTGCTGAGCCCGCTCGACCTCGGTTTCACCACCCTCCCGAACCGCGTGATCATGGGATCGATGCACGTCGGCCTGGAAGAGGCACCGAACGGCTTCGAGCGGATGGCCGCCTTCTACGGAGAGCGCGCCCGCGGCGGCGTCGGCCTGATCGTCACCGGCGGCATCGCCCCCAACGAGGCCGGCCGGCCCTGGGGCGGCGGCGCCATGCTCACCACCGAGGCGGAGGCCGACCGCCACCGCGTCGTCACCGACGCCGTGCACGCCGCCGGCGGCCGGATCGCGATGCAGATCCTGCACTTCGGCCGCTACGCCTACCACCCCGACCTGGTCGCACCCAGCGCCCTCCAGGCCCCGATCAGCCCGTACGTGCCGAACGCCCTCACCGCGGAGCAGGTCGAGCAGACCATCGAGGACTTCGCCCGCTGCGCCGCCCTCGCCCGGCGGGCCGGCTACGACGGCGTCGAGATCATGGGCTCCGAGGGCTACCTGATCAACGAGTTCACCGCCGCCGCCACCAACCAGCGCGAGGACGAGTGGGGCGGCGCGTACGAGAACCGGATGCGCTTCCCGGTCGAGATCGTCCGCCGGGTCCGCGAGCGGGTCGGCCCCGACTTCATCCTGATCTACCGCCTCTCCATGCTCGACCTCGTCCCCGGCGGCTCCACCCTCCCCGAGGTCGTCCGGCTCGCCCAGGCCGTCGAGGCGGCCGGCGCGACCATCATCAACTCGGGCATCGGCTGGCACGAGGCACGGATCCCCACCATCGCCACCTCCGTCCCGCGCGGCGCCTATGCCTGGGTCACCAAGAAGGTGATGGGCTCGGTCACCGTCCCGCTCGTCACCAGCAACCGCATCAACACCCCGGAGATCGCTGAGCAGTTGCTCGCCGACGGCTGCGCCGATCTGGTCTCGCTGGCCCGTCCGCTGCTCGCCGACGCCGACTTCGTCGCCAAGGCGCAGGACGGCCGTTCCGCGTCCATCAACACCTGCATCGGCTGCAACCAGGCCTGCCTGGACCACACCTTCAGCGGTCAGATCACCTCCTGCCTGGTCAACCCGCGCGCCTGCCACGAGACCGAGCTCGTGCTCGCGCCCACCAAGCTGCGCAAGCGGATCGGCGTCGTCGGCGCCGGGCCGGCCGGCCTCGCCTTCACCGTCTCCGCCGCCGAACGCGGCCACGCCGTCACCCTGTTCGACGCCGCCGACACCGTCGGCGGGCAGCTGAACATCGCCCGGCGCATCCCCGGCAAGGAGGAGTTCGACGAGACCCTGCGCTACTACCGCACCCGGCTGGCCGAGTTGGCGGTCGAGCTGCGGCTCGGCGCACCGGTGGCGGCCGAGCAGCTCGCCGCCGAGGGCTTCGACGAGATCGTGCTCGCCACCGGCGTCACCCCGCGACGCCCGGCCGACCTCCCGGGCGTCGACCACCCCAGCGTCCTCGGCTACCTGGACGTACTGCGCGACGGCGCGCCCGTCGGCGAGCGCGTCGCCGTCCTCGGCGCGGGCGGCATCGGCTTCGACGTCGCCGAGTACCTCACCGACCAGGGCGACGCGGCCAGCCTCAACCCGCCGGTGTTCCACCGCAAGTGGGGCATCGACCCCGAGTACCGCGAGCGCGGCGGCCTCACCCGCCCCGAGCCGCCCCGGCCCCCGCGCAGCGTCCACCTGCTGCAGCGCAAGACCACCAAGGTCGGCGCCGGCCTCGGCAAGACCACCGGCTGGATCCACCGCACCGAGCTCAAACACCGCGGCGTCACCATGGTCGCCGGCGCGAGCTACGAGCTGATCGACGACGCCGGCCTGCACTTCGTGGTGGACGGCGAGCGGCAGCTCCTGCCCGTCGACACCGTCGTCCTCTGCACCGGCCAGGAGCCCCGCCGCGAGCTCGACACCGCCCTGCGCGAGCTCGGCATCACCCCGCACCTGATCGGCGGCGCCGACGTGGCCGCCGAACTGGACGCCAAGCGGGCCGTCAAGCAGGGCACCGAGCTGGCGGCCACGATCTGACCGGCCGCCCGGCGGCGCCGGTTCAGGGGCTGACGTCCAGTGCGGTGCCGTAGAGCCGGTGGACTCGCAGCCTGACCACCAGGCGCCGTTCGGTGACCTGTTCGGCCAGGAACTGCCGAGGGTCCGCCGGCCGGAACTCCGCCGGAAGCATCGCCAGCAGCTCCTGCCCGACCGCGTCACCGGGCTCGGCCGACTCCTCGGAGACCTCCGCCTCGCCCTCCGCGACGGCGAAGGAGAACGGGTCCGGCCCCTGGACGTGCAGCGCAGCTCGGGGATCGCGCCGCAGGTGGCGGACCTTGACGCGGTCGGCGGTGGTGGAGAACCGTACCGTCCGTTCGGCCGGGTCCCAGCGGTAGAGCATGGTGGTCAGGTGCGGGTGGCCGCCGGCCTTGACGGAGGCGAGGGTACCGAACTGCTGGGTGGCGAGCAGGTCCGAGGCGGCCTGGTCGGAGAGCGGGCGGGGGGTCGGTCGTTGAGTCATGACCGGTACAACCGCTCGGCGCGCGCAAATGTTCCGTACTGGATTACCTTTATGTGGACTACTTTTGGCCGTGGCCGGTGTGCTGCGTCCTGCGTCCGGCCCCCGGCGCTGCCGTCGTCCGGCCCGGCCTACGATCGGTCCATGTCCCTGCCGCACGCCATCCTCACCGCCCTGCTGGAGAAGCCGTCCTCGGGGCTGGAGCTGACCCGGCGGTTCGACAGGTCGATCGGCTTCTTCTGGCCCGCCACCCACCAGCAGATCTACCGCGAACTGGGCCGGCTGGAGACCGCCGGACTGATCCGGGCGCTCCCGCAGGACGGCCCGGTGCGCGGGCAGAAGAAGGAGTACGAGGTCCTGCCCGCCGGCCGCGCCGAGCTCGAACGGTGGACGGCCGGCGGGGACGACCCGAAGGCCGTCCGCGAACCCCTGCTGCTGCGGCTGCGCGCGGCGGCGGTGGTCGGCACGGCCGGTCTGGACGCCGAGCTGTCCCGCCACCTCGCCCTGCACCGTGCGCAGTTGGCCGACTACCAGGAGATCGAGCGGCGGGACTTCCCGGCGGACGGCGCGGCGGGGGGTGAGCACGCCGCCGAGGGCGACCGGGCAGCCCAGGGCGACCGGCTCCAGCACGCCGTGCTGCGGGCCGGCATCGGGCTGGAGTCCTTCTGGGTCGAGTGGCTTACCGAGACCCGCGCCGCCCTCTCGCCGGATCCTTCCTGACCTGCGACGATGCCGCGCGGACGGGCGGGGCGGCAGACCCGGTGGGACACTGAGTGCCTGTCCCTGCCCGACTCCCGATCGGGGGCCGTATGTCGCACCCGAGGCCTCTCCTCGCCCTCACCGCCGCAGCCGTGGTCACCGTGGTCACCCTCGGGACGGCCGGCATCGCCACCGGCACCGCCGCCCCAGCGGCCGTCTCCCTCCGCGCGGCCGCCCCGGCCGACCAGCTTCCCACCGCCGACCAGCTGAAGGCGGCCCTGCTGAGCAACACCGAACTCGGCCCGAACTTCACCGAAGTCCCGGTCGGCCAGAGCTCCGCATCGACCGGCGGAGCCTCCCCGGTCGCGGGCTGCGACGCGCTCCGCGCCCTGCTCAACGGGAACGAAGCCGGGCCCTCCTCCCAACTTCCGCACCAGGAAGTCGAATTCGACGGCCCGGACGGCAACCCCATGGTGACCGAATCCCTCACCGCCGAGGACGCCGCCCAACTCACCAGTGACTTCACCGTCGTCACCGACGCGTTCGCCGACTGCCACAGCCTGACCTTCAACGACGGCACCGACGCCTCCGTGACCTTCACCGTCACCCCCGTCACCCTCGGCGACCGCCAGGAAGCCCCCGCCGTCCGCCTCGACGGCACCATCGCCGGCGTCCCCCTCAACGGCTACATCGCCGTCGAGCGCTTCGGCACCGTCGCCATGTCCTACGGCTTCTTCCAACGCGACGGCGCCTCCTCACAGTTGGCCTCCCTCTACTACCGCGCCGCCGTCGCCAAGGCCGAACGCACCCTCGGCGCCCCCGCCGGCACCGCCACGGCCCCACCCGCTTCCGTCTGACCCCACGAACGGCGAACCCCCGCCGAGCGACTGCTCGACGGGGGCCGGCCGCGTGTTCAGCTGGGCTCAGCGCGTCTGCGCCTCGAAGTACCACCGCTGGTTGGGGCTGCCATTGCACTGCCAGACACCGAGCGCGGTCCCGTTCCCGGTGTTCCACCCCGGCAGTTCCAGGCAGGTGCTGGAGCCGGGGTTGAAGAGCGACCCGTCGTACTGCCGTATCCAGGTCTGTGCCGCCGCGTCGCCGCAGGCCTGGAAGGTGACGTTGGTCCCCCAGTGCACCGGCTTGTCCTTGGTTCCCAGGCAGCGATCGGTGCCTGGGACCTTGAGCTGGTTCTTCTCGGTCAGCGTGAAGTGCTGCGCGTCGCCGTTGTAGCAGTCGTATATAGCGGCGGCGGCACCGAGGCCGCCGCCCCAGCTGTCGACGCACTTGGCAGGGTTGTAGGCGCTGTGGATCTGCACACTGGCAGCCGTGGTGGCCAACGTGTTGACCTGCTGGTCGGTCAGTGCGTACGGGTAGAGCCGGACATCGCTGACGGCACCGTTCAACCGGTCACTCGGGCCGGGATAGCGGGAGGTGATGTCGCCACCGATGTTCACCGTGCCATTGGTCTTCCAGACCGAGGGAATGTTCGCCGAGCCGGCGGCCCGGCCGTTGACGAAGAGCGTAGCGACCCCGGTGCCGGCGTTGTACGTCCCCACCAGGTGGGTCCAGACACCGGTCAGCGGCGACGGCCGCTCGCCCCCGTCCGCCACCGTGTAGTACGTATGGGTGTTGTAGTGGTCCGAATCCGGGAAGACGAAGGCCCACTTGCCGAACTGGGCCGAGTACTGGAGGTAGAACGGGCTGCGCTCCTGGCCGGCCAGCGAGACGACGGTCTGGTAGTCGTTGATGTTGTCGAGCTTCGCCCAGGCCGCCACGCTGTAGCTCTGCGTCGTGTCCAGACCGGGTTTCTCGGCGGTCGGGCCGACAACGGCGGTCGAACGGTAGACCTTGGTGCCGTCGAACGCGGTGGCCTTGTTCGCGACCCCGTTGTGGTCGGTGGTGAGCGCGATGTTGTCCTTCGGGTACAGCGCGTTGGTGTCACCGGTGTCGCCGCCGGTGCGCCCGTCGAGCGCCCACCAGAGCGGGTTCACTTCGGTGTTCCCGATCGCCTCGGGGCCGACCTGCCAGGTGAAACCGGCGTTGGCGGTGCCGGGGTCGGTCGGCTGGCCCCACCAGATGTCGACCCGACCTTCTGCGGTCTTGCCCCACAGGGTCGGGTGTCCGGATCCGGTGAGGTCCCCGTCGGAGCCGAGGACGGGCCAGGCGTTCACGGGTATCGCGCCGATCTTCGCCGTGGTCGCGATCTGGGTCAGGGTCGGCACTGTGATGGTGGCGCCGGCGTCGTCGACGACCGGCTGGCCCTGCTTGTTGGTGGCGACCACGGTGCCGGTGGTGAAGGTGTAGGCGAGAAGGTCGCCCTCGGCACCGTCGGGAGCGGCCTGCAGATTGCGCGCCCAGAGACCGGGGTGGCCCTGCTTTGCCCAGTCGCCGGGGGTGATGAGCTCCTTGTCCTTCCATCCGGAGGCTGCCAGCCGGACGGGCTTGCCCAGGGTGTTCGACTCGGTTACGGGGTAGTACCAGAGCGCGGCGTCAGTACCGTTGTCGGTGCTCTCGACGGTGAGCAGACCGGTCTTGTTCCGGAACTTCAGGCCGGCGTCCAGATCGGTGTGCAGTGGATCCCCGAGCGCGGCGATCCGCAGGGTGGTCGACCAGTCCGCAGCGTTGTAGCCGGAGGTCGTGAGCCAGGCACAGGGCTCCGTCGCCGTCACGGCGCAGCGGGGCTTTGTGATCTTGGCCTTGGTGTTGATTCGGCCGACGACACCGTCGTTGTTGGGGTTTCCGTAGACCCAGAGATTGGCGTCCCCAGCTGCGTGTGCGATCACGTCGTCCACGTTGTGGCCACCGATCAGGGTGCCCCGGTGCGCCAGTTGGACGTTGTTCCAGCCCTGGCCCGTGGGCGAGTCCGCTGCGGTGGCGGCCACTGCCACGGCCGGGCTGGTCGCGTGCGGGTTGCCCGGGGAATTGTAGGTGCGCAGGTAGCCCGACGGGTCTGCGGTGAGAATGTCCGGCGCGCTGTCCCCGGTGAGGTCTCCGAAGACCGGCGGCGGCCCGTCCGGGTTCCACGGAACGTAGAAGGCGTACTGGGCGATGGGCGACACGTTGCGCGCGTTGTCCATCACCTGGATGTACAGGATGTTGGTACCCCAGTGCGTCGGCAGGACCCCGATGCCCCCCTGCGGGAACGAGGAACCGCAGGACCAGCCGGCCCCGGACAGCTGCGGGCTCCAGGACCAGCGGGCACAGACCAGGCCGGACCCGGTTCCGTCGTTCGGTGCCGCGTCCGCCGCCGAGAACGGGACGAGGCCCCATTCGCCGGAACGCTTCTTGGAGACCTGGCCGTTGCCGGACGGCGGGAACTGGGTCGCCAGGTCGGCGTCGGACAGCTGGCTGTAGACGTTGGGGACGCTCAGGGTCGGCGGCGTGAGGTCGATGCCGAAGCGGCAGGTGGGTGTCGAGCTGGACTTCGCGTCGATCAGCGTGTCGTAGGACTGGGCGCCCCAGCCGTAGACGTGGCCGTCCTTGAGCACCTCGGACGGTACCTGGTAGCTCGCGACCGCGCCGTTGGCGACCTCGGACGACTCGCCCTTGGCGACGTCCGGGATACCCGGCAGCGAGTAATCCCAGATGTGGGTGTAGGACTTCAGGGTGTTCTGGATGGGACTGTGCACATTGGCGTTGAGCGAGACGTTTCCGTTGAACCCGGCGGAGGAGTTCATCCAGCCCAGGGTCGAGCCGTCACAGCCTTGGTTGTCCGCCCACGGTACGGCCGTGTTGGGGACCGGCCAGGCGTTCGGGTTCGTGGGGGCTTCGGGGTAGCGGTCGTACTCGATCACGACGACCGGCCGGTAGTCCATCCGCTTGAACGCGTACTTGTTCGTTTCGTCGTGAGCGATGAGGCCGAAGGTCAGCGTGTCCTGTGACGGCGCGTAGTTCTGGTAGGCGGAGGTGACGTCGTACTGGAACAGGAGGTTGTCGTGGCAGCCGGGACTGCCGGATCCGGTCACATCGGCCGCGCCGACGAGGCCGCCGACGAAGCCCGGGGCGTTGTTCCAGGTGGTCCAGTTGTTGATGGCGCCGGTCTGGTACAGGTCCACGGTGTAGGGCGTGGCGCAGTTGTGGTCCGAGGACTCGTACTCCCAGACGGACATGACGGCGCTGTGGATGACGATGTCGTTGTACCAGCGGGTGTCGAACTGGAAGTAGGACCGTTCGACACCCTTCTCGACCTGCCACCCCTGGTAGCCGACCCCGGGGTGTGAGTACTCGTCGCCGTTGGCGGTGGTCTTCAGGTAGTTGGAGGTTGTCGCATGCGCCGACTGGGTCCAGGTCCAGGCGTTGCCGTCGCGTCGGTCGGGCTGCCAGACCGGGTCGATGTACCAGGGCCCCTGACCCTTGCCGAGGACGGACTTGTCGGGGACCATCTCGATGCCGTCCGCGGTGGCTGAGGTGGCCATCGTGACCACCCTGGCGTCGATCCCCGGACCGTCCGCACTGCTGGTCCGGGGCGACTTACCGGGCGCAACGGAGCCGGCGTCGTCGCCGCCCACGGTCGGCGCGGCCTGGGCCGACTTGCCGGCTGCGGCAGTGGGTGCGACGGAGCTGTCCCACATCTGCGGGGCCGGGGCATGCCACTTGACGGTCCCGTCCGTGGCGGCGGCGTTGAGGTTGCCGCCCGCGTCGGCCTTCACTGTCACGCCCTTGGCGGTGGTGCCGAAGCGGACCTTCTGGAGCTTCGGGTCGGCCGCCGCCTCCGGGGTCTTGACGATCAGGACGGTGCTGAGACCGCCGGTGGCACCGGCGGTCACCTTGAGGTCGACACCGGGGGAGACCTCCGGGTAGACCAGGCCGTTGCCGTCCTCGTCCACGGTGGGCTTGGTGAGCGGGAACGGCGACTCGATCGCGAGGGTCTCGCCCTCGGGGCTGGTGAGCGTGCCGAGCGGACCGGGACCGCCTCCGGAGAGGTGGACGCCGGAGGCGGCGACCTTGGGCCTGAAGCCGCCTCCCGGCTCGGCGACGAGTGTGGCGTCGAGCTTGGCCCAGGAGCCGTCCTGTTGCTTTGCCCGCTGCTGTTCGGTGTGCTGGCTCCGGGAGAGATGGCCCTGCGAAGTGGCGACGGTCTCGCTGAACTCGTCGGTCAGTTCCGGAACCGGGACGGGCTTGCCGGTCGCCTTGGCTTGGGCTGTCGCCTTGTCGACGGCGGTGACGACGGTCTTCTCGCCAGCCCGCTTCGCATCGGGTTCGGCCGTGATCGCGGAGAGGTCGGGCGAGGAGACGCCCGGCGAGGCGGGCGACGGAGCGGATGGCGAGTCGGCAAAGGCGACCGGCGCCACCGAGGTCAACGCCAGGAGAAGACCGACGGCAGCGGCGACGGATCGCCGGGACGAGTAACTGGAACGGCGCGCGCCGGAGCGTGCCCCGGGCGGAGCGGCAGGCATGGTGAGTCCCCCCACGGACGTGTCGAGTCAGCTGCGCGTGCAAGATCTGTGAAGCTCACGCGCAGAGGTAGGTAGCAAGCTGTCGCAGGCGCAATGGTTCGTCAACCACTTATTCGTACGCATGTCCGATTTACATCCCCCTCTCCCGTTAACGCACCGTGTGAGTTCGGTCACCCAGGTGATAGGTCGACAATGTGCTCGACCGGAGGGCGGTCGAGGGCCTAGCCTCCGCCACAGTCATCCATCCGTACCCGATGTGTGGTGCGGTTGAGCCTGTGGGGGGTCGAGGTGTCAGTTCGTCATGTCCGTTTCTCCTGGTTGATCGGGAGGGGGAGTCCGTCGCCGGGGAGGCGGAGATCCCGTGTGGCCCTTGTGAGTTCACTGGCGATTCTGGGGGCGCTGGTTTCGCCGATGGCGCCGGCGTTCGCCGCGCCCTCGGCGGACAAGGACAAGGACAAGATCTGGTCGCCGCCGAACACCCCGCTGCCGAGGACGGCGTCCGTTCCCGGCAAGGCGGAGAAGCCCAAGGCGCTCCCGCCGGCCACCGGTTCGCCGAACTGGGTCCCGCCCAAGACGCCGGTGCGGGCCACCCACGGCGCCGCCCTGGCGACGTTGGAGGCGGCTCCGCCCGCCGGCTCCGTCACGACGCGCAAGGACGCGGGCGGGGCCGAGGTCCGCGAGCCCGCCGCCGGCGCCTCCCGGCAGGCGGGCGACCTGCCCGTCTGGCTGGCCCCGCTGGCCCCGGAGGCGGCTCCGGCGAAGGGCTCGGCCGAAGCGCCCGCCAGTGACGTCGCACCGGCCCCCGGCTCCGTGCGGGTGGACGTGGCGGACGTGAAGGCGGCCGACGCGCTCGGTGTCCAGGGCACCCTGCTGGCGCTCTCCCGCAGTGGTCAGGCGGACGCGGCCAAGGTCCGTGTCGCGCTGGACCTCGGCGGTGTGGGCTTCGGTGGTGACTTCGCCGAGCGCGCCCGCCTGGTCGCGCTGCCCTCCTGTGCGCTGACCACGCCGGAGGTGCCGAGCTGCCTGGTCCGCACCCCGGTGCCGTCCCGCTACGACGCCCAGGCGAAGAAGCTGGTCGCGGACATCGAGCTCCCGGCGGTGGAGGTGTCGCTGACCGCACGTGAGCAGAGTGCGGGGAAGTCGGCCGCCCTCGCGCCGTCTGCCGGACCCGCGCCCGCAGCGCTCGCACCGATGGTCCTGGCCACCGAGGGCGCGCCCTCCAGCGGCACCGGCACCTACAGTGCGACCTCGCTCTCGTCGAGCCAAGCGTGGACGGCCGGCAGCTCCTCGGGCTCGTTCAGCTACAGCTACCCGATCCAGTCGCCGCCGACCCTCGGCGGGGCGGTGCCGCAGCTCGCCCTCGGCTACGACTCGGCCTCGGTCGACGGCCGGACGGCCTCCACCAACTCCCAGGCCTCCTGGATTGGCGACGGCTGGGACCTCAGTTCCGGCTTCGTGGAGCGGTCCTACAAGCCGTGCGCCAAGGCCGGCATCCCGGGCTCCGCCGACCAGTGCTGGGGCGGTGCCAACCTCACGCTCTCGCTGGGCGGCCACTCCGGTGAACTCGTCCCGCACGACACCTCGTGCGTCACCACGGACAGCCGGTTCGAACAGTCCAAGTGCACCTGGCGGCTGAAGAACGACGACGGCACCAAGGTCGAGTTCCTGACCGGAGCCGCCAACGGCACCTGGAGCGAGTCGTACCTGAAGGTCACCGACACATCGGGCACGGTCTACTACTTCGGGCTCAACCAGGTGCCCACCGTGGCCGGTGCCCCCAGCAGGGCCGGTCCCGAGAGCAAGTCGGTCTGGACGGTGCCGGTCTACTCGCCGAACGCCGGTGACCCCTGCTACGACGCGGCCAAGGGCAAGGGCTCCTGGTGCCAGATGGCGTGGCGGTGGAACCTGGACTACGTCGTCGACACGCACCACAACCTGACCACCTACAGCTACGCCCCCGAGACCAACTGGTACGCGCGCGGTGGCGGTCAGAACCCGGGCGCGGGGGTGAACACCCTTTACACCCGTGGTGGCACTCTCGCCTCCATCGGCTACGGCCAACTGGACTCGGACCAGATCGCCGCGGGCGGTACCTACCAGCCCGCCTCGAAGATCGATTTCGAGACGGGGGAGCGGTGCATCGCCGCCAACTGCGACCCGTCGCAGCGCACCTCGGCGAACGCCGCCGACTGGCAGGATGTGCCGCTGGACAAGCAGTGCGTCCAGTCGGGCATCTGCGCCAACACCGGTCCGAGCTACTGGTCCACGAAGTGGCTGAACACGATCACTACCAGTGTCCGGTCCGGCGGGTCGTACCGTCCGGTGGACAGCTACGAACTCGTGCACAGCTTCAAGGCGCCCGAGAATCCGACCGAGAACACCAGGATCCCGTGGCTGGAGTCGGTCCGACGGATCGGCAAGGACACCTTCAACGGTCCCGAGGAGAAGGACCTCCCCAAGGTCACCTTCGCCAGCGCGATGCTGCCCAACCGCGTCGACGGTCTCGTCCCGGCCCGCCCGCGCTACAACCGCCCTCGCATCGAGGTCATCACCACCGAGACCGGCGGAACCATCTCCGTCGCGTACAAGCTCGCCTCGTGCTCGCGCACCGACGGCCGGATGCCGGCGTCCGCCGACGACAACACGATGAGCTGCTACAACGTCAAGTGGTACGACAGTTCCATCCCGGGCACCGCCGACGACTGGTTCCTGCGCTATCCGGTCGCGTCCGTCACCGTCGACCCGAACGGCAGCCTCGTCCAGGGTTCGGTGCCGAAGACCACCAGCTACGAGTACGGCAAGGCCGCGTGGCACCGCAACGACGGCGCCCTGGCCGACTCCGACTACCGGACGTGGGACCAGTTCCGCGGCTACGCCAGCGTCACCGCGGTGACCGGCTCCGGTACGGACGGCCCCAAGTCGAAGTCCGCCACGTACTACTACCAGGGCATGGACGGTGACCTCAAGGCGAACAGCCAGACGAAGAACGTGACGGTGGCCGGTCCGAAGAGCGGCGTCCAGGCCGACAAGGACTGGCTGTCCGGCCGGGTGCTGGAGTCGGACAGCTACACGGACGCAAACGCCGCCGACCCTGTCGGATTCACGGTGAACACCAGCTCCGGTGAGTCCGACAGCGCCACGCACCGGCGCACCGGCCTGCCGGACCTGGTGGCCCGCTACGCGGCGACCACGTCGACCTCCGTCAGCACGGTGAAGACCACCGGCGGCAGCCGCACCACGTCCACGGTGACCAAGACCGACAAGGACCACAACAACCGGGTCAAGTCCTCGCTCAGCACTGCTGACGGTACACCCGACATCTGCACCCGCACGGCCTATGCGGTCGGCAGCAACCCGCAGATGACGGGGCTGGTGTCCGAGGTACTCACTGTTTCCGGCAGCAACGCCTGCGACGCCACGGCGACGGCGACCAACACCGTCTCCGGTGCCCGCACCCTCTTTGACGGCGCGGCCTTCAAGGTGGCGGGGGCCAAGGGCGAGGCTACCGGCGGCCAGGTGCTCGACCGTTACGACGGCTCCGGCACGGCCCAGTACGTGACCAGTGGAGCCAGTACCTACGACGTGTACGGCCGCGTGGTCACCGTCACCGATCTGACCGTTTCCGACGGCGCGAACCCCAACGGCGCGGTAGTGGCCACCTCGTACAGCTCGGCCAACCCGGGTGAGCTGCCGAACCGCACGGTGACCGGGACTCCGGCACCGGCCGGCGCCCCGGACGCCGGTAGCCGGCGCGAGACCACGGTGACGGTGAACCCGGCCCGGAGCCTGCCTGTCACCACGACCGACCCCAATGGTCGCAAGGTCACTCAGTCCTACGACTCGCTGGGCCGCCTCAAGGCGGTCTGGACTCCCGGCCGCGACACCGCGCTGAGCGCCAACTACACCTACGACTACGCGGTCAACGGCACCACCGCGCCGTCCACGATCAGTAGCAGAACGCTGCGTTCGAGCGGCCAGTACGGCACCGCGACGCAGATCATCGACGGCCTCGGCCGGGTGGTCCAGACACAGAGCCCGCCGGCGATCTCCGCCTACCACGGCCGACTGATCACCGACACCTTCTACGACTCACAGGGGCGTGCCAACCAGGCCTACAACACCTACTACGAGGACACCAACGGCCCCGGCACGACCCGGTGGAGGCCGGACGGTGCGATGGTGCCGAACCGGACGGTCACCCAGTTCGACGGCATGGGCCGACCGGTCAGCACGCAGTTCATCGCCCTCGGCGTGCTGCAGAGCACCACGACCACCGCCTACCCCGGCGCGGACCGGGTCGACGTGACCCCGCCCACCGGGGCAACCGCGACCAGCACCGTCAACGACGCCCGCGGCCGCACCGCACAGCTCTGGCAGTACCGGACGCCGACCGCGACCGGCAACCCGGCCGACGCGGACGTCACCACATACACCTACACACCGGGCGGCCAGGCGGCGACGCGGGCGGACGCGGCGGGCAACAGTTGGAGCTACGGCTACGACCAGCGTGGCCGGCAGATCCGCGCCGACGACCCCGACACGGGCGTGTCGACCCGCAGCTACGACAGCGCCGGCCGGCTCGCCTCCACGACCGACGCGCGCAACCAGACGGTCGCCGTCACCTACGACCTGCTCGGCCGCAAGACCGGCACCTACAACGGCACGGTGGCCCCGGCCAACCAGCTGACCGGCTACACCTACGACACCGTGGCCAAGGGGCAGGCGACATCGTCGACCCGGTACGTCGGCGGCGCCAGTGGTGCGGCCTACACCAAGGCCGTCACCGAACTGGACGTGGCCTACCGACCGATCGGGACGACCGTGTCCCTCCCCGGCAGTGAGATCGGCAAGACCGGGCAGGTGACCTTCGGCTACCGGGCTTGGTACGACGAGATCACCGGCGCACTGGTCTCGGAGAGCCGCGCCGCTGCCGGGACCCTGGCCGACGAATGGATCACGTACAACTATGAGGACTACGGCCTACTGCACGACATAGGTGGTGCCGGGGTCGGCTACCTCCGCCAGGCCGACTGGGATGCCTACGGGCGCAACATCCGCTCCACGATGAACCCGTGGGGCACCCAGATCGTCACCACCAACACCTACGACGAGCCGACCGGTCGACTGCTGAACCAGTACATCGACAAGCAGACGGCGGCCACCGGCTCCGTCCAGAACACCGCGTACGCCTACAACCAGGCCGGCCAGATCACCGCGATCAGGGCGATCCCGAACAACACCCCGGCCGCGACCGACCTGCAGTGCTTCAGCTACGACTACCTGGGCCGGCTCACCACCGCGTGGAGCGACACCGGGCAGCTCAACCAGCCGACGCCGTCCCTCGGTGGCCAGGGTTCCTGTGCCAACGCCACCCCCACCAGCGGGGCGGTCGCGCCGGCGAAGACCACTGTCGGCGGTGGCGCCGCCTACTGGCAGGACTACGCCTACGACCTGGCCGGCAACCGCACCAAGCTGATCAATCACGACCCGGCCGGCGACCCGGCCAAGGACCTGACAGTCGACCAGACCTTCCCGGCCCCGGGCACCCGCAACACGCCCACTACCGCGGCTGGTACGGGCGGCGGCACCGGCGGCCCGCACGCGCTGTCCACCGGCAGGTCCAGCTATGGCATCGCGTTCGGTGCGCAGGGAACGGACGAGTACGACGCTACTGGCAACACCACGAGGATCAACAACCCCGGGGGTCGCAAGGAGCTCAAGGCGGGCTTCGTCCTCAACTCCGGTGAGTCGGTGCGCTCCAACAGCGTCCAGCTCGCCATGCAGCCCGACGGCAACCTGGTGCTCAGCTCGCTGCGCACCGGGAAGGTCATCTGGTCCACCAACACCCAGGGCCACCAAGGCGCTTGGGCGACGATGCAGGACGACGGAAACTTCGTCGTCTACGACCCGCAGCGCGTCCCGCTCTGGTCCTCCAACACCTGGGTCGGAAACAACAGCGGCTACTTTGCGACGGTGCAGGACGACGGCAACTTCATCGTCTACTCGCCGGGTTGGCAGGCGAAGTTCAACAGCTCCACCTGGAATGCCGTCGACGCTGCCAACGAGACCACGCTCACCTGGGACGTGGAGGGCAAGCTCGCCTCACTCACCCAGGGCACGGCTACCACGACGTACGTCTACGACGCGGACGGCAACCAGCTGGTGCGCCGCAACCCGGGCAAGGTGACGGTCAACCTCGGCGGCGGTGACGAACTCACCTACGACATCGCCAGCCACTCCAGCACGGGTGCGCGCTACTACAGCATCCCCGGTGGCATCACTCTGGTCCGCGAAGGCCCGGGCAAGCTCGCGTACCAGTTCTCCGACCACCACGGCACCAGCTCCCTGTCCATAGAGTCCGCGACCACCAACGAGACCCGCCGCACCTTCGACCCCTTCGGCGCCACCCGCGGCCCCGGCTCCCTCGCCACCTCCTGGTCCGGCGACAAGGGCTACGTCGGCGGCCTCAAGGATGACGCCACCGGCTTCACCAACCTGGGCGCGAGGCAGTACCAGCCAGGCACTGGCCGCTTCCTGAGCCCGGACCCGATCCTCGACGCCGGCGACCCACTCCAGTGGAACGCTTACGCCTACAGCAACAACAACCCGGTCAACCGCTCCGACTCCAACGGCCTCAAGTCCGAGGAGTGCGGCACGCTCTACGACTGCGGATCAGCCGGCACCATCACCATGAAGAACGCGGCGGAGACGACAGCTAACAACGTCTCGGCGCCCGCACTCGAACGGCTCCATGACAGCGCCCCGTCCTTCAAACCCCTCAGGCCGATCGGGCCTCCATCTAAGCGGAGCTATGAGGGGAATAACAGGGACTTCTTGGCGGGATTTGGGGCGTCTGTCCTCGCTCCTTTGTCCGCAACGTTCGAGTTCTTGTACCACAACAAGACAGTTCAGGGCTCTTCTTACAAGGGAGAAACGCCCTCAATAGTTCAGAACTACATGAAGTGGGCAGTCAGTAAGGGCGTTGACCCCGAGACGGCCAACTTCGCCTCGGGGACCTATTTCCTGTTGGCACTCGGCGAGGGGGCTTCGGTTGCTCCAGGGAAGGGTGCGGCGCTTGAAGAGGGAGGAGTGACGCTGGGAAAGTCGGGGCACGTAAATCCGATGCGCTATCCTATGCGAGGTGGCCAATATAGTCCGTTCTCTAAAGTTAAGACACCAGACGGATGGTGGGACGTGGCCATTCATGGAGATGAGGCTAATGGCTTCTTGCGTGATCCCGACCTGCCGGGGCTGACCGCCGTCACGCCAGCTGAACTCGCTCAGGAAATTAGGGGAGCCGGTTGGAATGGTGAGCCGGTCAGGCTTCTGGCGTGCAAGGCTGCGTGTGGGACAGGCCCACAGCAGTTGGCAGACGACCTAGGAACTCCAGTAATGGCGGCCTTCGAGGATGTTCGAATTACCAACGGTGGCAAGGTGCTGCTCTGGGATAATCAGCAGAAGGTAGTAGAGGGGACGTGGAAGACGTTCGATCCACAAACCCAATGATGAGGAAAGTGGTATGAAGCTTTCGGCTCTTGGTTACTGGAGTTCGCCGGAGGTGCCGAATCTTCCGGATCCTGCGCGTTTGGTTGATGCTGATTGGGATGAGTCGGAGCGCATCTTGGTCTCTGACTACCTGGCTCGTGGGCAAGTGGCTCGGCAGTTTATGGGAGTTTCGCGCTGTCGACTCTGTGGGAGTGCCAACGGTAGTGCGGAAATGACCGATGGAACTTTCATCTGGCCAGAAGGGCTGGGGCATTATGTTATTCAGCATTCTGTGAGACTTCCCAGGGATTTCATTGGCCATATCTTCGCCCGTCTTGCAGAGTTGGACGAAGCGAGCGTAGATCGCTCGTGGTGGATGGCTCGAGCTTTCGATGTTTGATCGAATTAGCCCATAGTGGGGATTTGTGGATGCGCCTTGTAATCCATGGGGTTGTTTCCTGTGGATTGCAAGGCGCTCTGCGTTCGATGATTGGTGTGGCTCTACTAAAATGAGGTTGACTGGCTGGCATATTCGCCACGAAGAACGCGGTCGAGGCGGCGCCCAATGGCGTTTGGCGTCTTGAATAAGATCAACCGTGTTCGTGGGAATAAGGTGCCGCTGCCCGCAGGTTGGCAGTGTCTCGGCTGTTGGGCTGCCTTGGCTGCGACCTAGCCGGGCTGGTTGAGCGCACCGCAAATCGGTGGCAGGGGTTCCGCCCTCAACTGATCGGCTGGCTCTCGCGGCTGGCTCTTTCATCGCGGGTTGCAACGCCGAAGGGGTTGTCGATGACGTACCGCCACGTGCCGTCCGGGTCGCGGCGGGCGACGTCGGTGGCGGTGCCTTCGAGGTGGAGGTGGGTGCCGTCGGGGCCGGGGCCGTCGATGGTCCAGTCGACGATGAGGAGGGCGATGTCGTCGGCGACGTAGGTGTGCCGGGGGCGGACGGTGATGGGGAGGCCGAGGGCGAGGAAGTCGGCGCTGGCGCGGGTGAGTTCGGGGCCGGTGACGGGGGAGCCGGGGGCGGGGACGAAGACGGCGCCCGGTGCGTAGACCTGCTCGACGGCCGCGAGGTCGCCGGAGTTGAAGGCGGCGGCGAAGACGGCCGGGTGTTGTTCGACCTCGGTGGTCAGGGGGAGAGTGGTGGGATGCGTCATGAGGGCAGTGAAATCGGCGGCGGCGTAGGTCACCAAACGGAAAGCGACGCGGTGCAACGGCGGTGGGACACCGAGCTGGTCCCCGACGAGCACGGTCGGACGGTGCGCCCGGAGGCCGGGTGTCCGGTGGAGGTGGCGCTGGCGGCCGTCGCGGGGCGTTGGACGACCCTGGTGCTGCGTGAGCTGATGCACGGCCCGCTCTCCTTCGGCGAACTGCGCACCCGGCTCCCGGAGATCAGCCCGAAGGTGCTCGCCGACCGCCTCCGGGTCCTGGAGGAGCGCGGCTTGGTGGTGTGCGAGCGCCTGCGTGGCTTCCCGGTGCGGACGAGCCACCGGTTGACGGAAACCGGGCGCGCTCTGCGTCCGCTGCTGGTGGAGTTGTACCGGACGGGCCTGGAGATCGGGGCGTCAGGGGCGTCGTGACTGGGACTCCGGACGGCGCCGATCGGCTTTTGCCCGTGGCTGCCGGTGTCGATCGGGCCGCCCGGCTCGGACTGTCGGCCCGGGCCCAGGTCCGGGCCCAGGGGCGGGACCCGGGCCGACCGGGGGCGGACCCTAGTGCGCCGAGGTCGGGTTCAGTGCCCGGCGGAGTGCGGCCGTGCGGTAGCCCGTGATGCGGGTGCTCAGTTCGGCGTCGGGCGCGAGAAGTTCACTGGCGTGGATGCCGCCCGGGTAGACGTGCAGTTCCACCGGGACGCCGGCCTGCATCAGCCGGTTGGCGAAGGCGATGTCCTCGTCGCGGAAGAGGTCGAGGTCCCCCACGTCCAGGAAGGTCGGCGGCAGGCCGCGCAGGTCCCGTGCCCGGGCGGGTGCCGCGTAGGGGCTGACGTCCTCGGTGCCGGCCCGGTCGCCGAGGAGGGACTGCCAGCCCTGGAGGTTGGCGACGCGGTCCCAGATGCCGATGTCGGTGATCTCGTGGCTGGACGGCGTCGTGTTGCGGTCGTCCAGCATCGGGTACGGCAGCATCTGGAATGCCACGCCCGGCGTGCCGCGGTCCCGGGCGAGCAGTGCCACGCCGGTGGCGAGCCCGCCGCCCGCGCTGCCGCCGTAGAGGGCGAGTCGCGCGGGGTCGATGCCCAGGTCGGCGGCGTGGTCGGCCATCCAGCACAGGGCGGCGTAGCAGTCCTCGACCGGTGCCGGGTGGGGGTGTTCGGGGGCGAGCCGGTAGTCGACCGAGACGACGACCGCGTCGACGGCCTCGACGAGGGGGAGCACCTGACGGTGATCGGTCCGGACGCTGCCGGTGATCATGCCGCCGCCGTGGATGTAGAGGATGCCGGGGCGGCCCGCCCCGCCCTCGCCCGTCCCGCTTCCCGTCGGGCGGTAGACGCGCACCGCCACGTCCGGGCTGCCGGCCGGGCCGGGGACGGTCCGGTCCTCGTACTGCACCCGGTCGTTGGGCGGCAGGGCGGCCAGCGCCGCGCGGTTCATCTCCTCGTAGAGCTCGCGCTGGCGGGGGATGTCGAAGGCGACCAGGCCGCGGGGCCCGGTGAGGGTGTGCAGGCCGGCCAGGCCCTCGCGGACCTCCGGGTCGATGCGGTCGGCCGGATCGGCGACAGCAGGGCGAGCAATGCCGGTGGGGCCGGTGGCGGTACGTGGATCGGACACGTCCGTTCCCTTCGTCGAGGCTGTGACGTGCAGTAACGTAAAAGCCTCACGGTTGCGTGAGGGTCAACGCGGACCACAGTGGGGTGCATCACATGAGGATCGGCGAGCTGTCCCGGCGGACCGGCGTCTCCGTCCGGGCGCTGCGGTACTACGAGGAGGAGGGCCTGATCCGGCCCGCCCGGAGCGGCAACGGTTACCGCGAGTTCTGCGAGGGTGCCGACGAGGTGGTCCGCCAGATCCGGGGGCTCATCGATTCCGGTCTGCCCACCCGGATCATCCGGGACGTGCTGCCCTACCTCGACGGTCCGGCCGATCTGCTTCCGCAGGTGCCGTGCGAGCAGATGCTCGATCAGGTCGCCCAGCAGCGCGAGCAGTTGGACCGGAGGATTCGATGCCTCAGTCGTAACCGCGACGCGCTCGACGCCTACCTGAGTGCGGCCCGCGCGGCCCGGGAGACGGCCGTCGTTTGACCCTCACGCATGCGTGAGGGTCTTAGCGTCCCGGCATGACCACTGCTACCGCATCCCGGTGGCCGCTGGGCGGACTGCTCGTCCTCTCCGGCGCCGCCTTCATCACCATCCTGACCGAAGCCCTGCCGGCCGGTGTGCTCCCCGCGATGAGCGCCGGCCTCGGTGTGACGGAGGCGCGGGCGGGCCTGCTCGTCACCGTGTACGCGCTGGCCGCCGCCGTCACCGCCGTCCCGATGACGGCCTGGACCCTGCGTCGCCCCCGCCGCACCCTGCTGGTCGCCCTGCTCCTCGGCTTCGCGGCCACCAACCTCGTCACGGCGGTCTCGGCCGCGTTCCCCCTGGTCCTGGCGGCGCGGCTGGCCTCGGGCGTCTTCGCCGGACTCCTCTGGGCGATGGTCCCCGCCTACGCCGCCCGGCTCGCCCCCGAGCGCAGCGGCAGGGCCATCGCCACGGCGCTGGCCGGTATGACGGTCGGCCTCTCCCTCGGCATCCCGGCCGGGACGGCGTTGGGCGGGTTGATCGGCTGGCGCTGGACCTTCGGCGTGCTCACCGTCCTCGCCGTGGCGCTCGCCGCCGTCGCCCTCCGGGGCCTGCCGAAGCTGCCCGGCGAGCCGCCGCGCGGTGGGGCGGGACTCCTCGCCGCCCTGCGGACCCCGGGGATCGCCGCCGTCAACCTCGCCTCGGTCACCATGGTCGTGGGCTTCTACGTGCTCTACACCTACATCGCCCCCTTCGTCGACCGTGCCGGCCTGGGGGTGAGCGCCGGCACGGTGCTGTTCGTCTTCGGCCTCGGGTCCATGCTCGGCGTCTGGATCGCCGGTGCCACCGCGGACCGTGCGCTGCGCACCGCGACCGTCGGGTTGCTGCTGCTCGCCACGCTCGCGCTGGCGGCGTTCGGCCTGTTCGGCCGCAGTACTCCGGCGGTCCTCGCGGCCGCCGCCCTCTGGGGTGTCAGCCACGGCGGCATCCCCACCCTGATGCAGACCGCCGGGGTGAAGGCCGCCCCGAAGGACCCCGACACCGCCAACTCCCTCTGGGTGACCGGATGGAACGTCGCCATGGCCGTCGGCTCCCTCCTCGGCGCCACCGTGCTGGCGTCCTCCGGAACCGCCGCGCTGCCCTGGACGGCCGCCGCACTCCTGGCGGCCGCCACACTCACCGCCGTACTCGCCCGCCGCCACGCCTTCCCGCCCGCCGGGACCCCGCACCTGCCGACCGCCCGGCCGAGCGAGGAGCGCCGGGCGACGGTCGGCTGACGCCCCCGGCCGGCTGAGCACGAGGCCGCCGGCGAGACGGCAGGACGGCGAGACGGCGAGACGGCGAGGCGGCACGCCGGGACGCTTTCGCGAACGCCCGTCCCCGCGAAGAGCCCCCACCGGCGACCCGCGCACCAGGCGTCGGCGGCCGACCGGTCAGCGGCCGACCGGTCAGCGGGCGGCCGCCGTTGAGGGCGCGCCGCCTCCGTGCGCCGCGAGCCGGGCGGCGGCGGCCTCCAGGAGCAGGTCGAGGGCGAACGGGTAGCCGCTGCGGTCCATGTCGGTGATCAGCAGGTCCACGGTGGCGGCGATGTTCGGGTGGGTGTCGGGGCCGAGGCGGCTGTAGCGGACGCGCCAGACCGCGAGGTCGGCGTCCCGGGCCGGGTCGGGCAGGGCGAGGGCGGCGGCGTCCTGGGCGGCGAAGGCGAGGGCCTGGTCGATGAAGGCGTGGTAGATCGGGACGGCCTCGCGGTCGGGGAAGCCGGCTGAGCGCAGTACCCCGAGGATGGTCTCGACCGCCCGTATCTCGTTGTCCCGCCCGGTGGTGCGGTGGGCGGCGAGCAGGGCGGCCTGGGGGTGCGCCTGGTAGGCGGCGTGGACGCGCATGCCGATCGCGCGCAGGTCGGCGCGCCAGTCGCCGCTGAGCCGCAGGCCGTGCTGGGCGCGGCCGATCAGCTCGTCGGCGACGGCCAGCATCAGGTCGTCGGTGTTGTGGAAGTACCGGTAGACCGCGCTCGGATCGGCGCCGAGCGCGGCGCCGAGGCGGCGCACGGTGAGGGCCGCCGCCCCGTGCTGGCCGATCAGCCGCAGGGCGGTGGCCACGATGACCTGCTCGGACAGCACCGTGCCCTGCTTGGTCGGTTTCCGGCGCCGCCGTTGCGGTTCGGGGACCACGCGTTCCGTCATGGCGGGGAGCCTAGGGTATCGAGGCTTATGACAACAGCATTGACGTGTGGCGGGCGCCAGGCTTTCATGGCCGCCACGGCCCGGACAGGTACCGGCCGCCACCCCTGCTCCCCCCACGATCAAGGCGGTGATCCGTTGGCAACGACGGTCAAGGACCCCGGCGACACCCCGAGAACCGGTGCGTCCGATGCTGCGGGCCCCATGCGCAAGTCCGTCGGCGTCGTCGGCGGGATCGTTCTCGCCGCCTCCAGCACCGCGGCGACCAGCAGCATCGGCATCGGGCTCGGCCTGATGGCGGGTGTCGTCGGCCTGCACCTTCCGGCGATCATGCTGCTGGCCTTCCTCCCGGTGCTCGGCATCGCCGGGGCGTACGGACGGCTCAACCGCGTCGATCCGGACTCCGGCAGCAGCTACACCTGGGTCGGCCGGGTGCTCAACCCCTGGCTCGGTTTCCTCACCGGCTGGGTGAACACCGTCGGCACCGTGGTGTTCATGGCCTACACCACCACCGTGACCGGGTCGGCGCTGATCCAGCTGCTCGGCCAGGCGCAGGTGCGCTCGGTGGCCGGGCTGCGGCTGGACGCGGACTCCACGCTCCAGGCCACCCTGCTCGGCATGGTCGTCCTGGTGGCCGCGGCCCTGGTCGCGGTGCGCGGCCTGGACCTCGCGGCCCGGCTGCAGAAGTACCTGCTGATCTTCGAGTACGTGGTGCTGCTGGGTTTCTGCGGCTACGGCCTGTTCGCCGGCGACCAGCCGTTCTCGCTCGACTGGTACAACCCGTTCGCGATCCCCTCGCTGGACGCCCTGGCGCAGGGCATGGTGCTGGCGGTCTTCTGCTACTGGGGCTTCGAGTCGGTCTTCAGCATCAGCGAGGAGGTCCGCGAGCCGGGCGACGCCTCCCGGGGCGGCTTCATCGCGCTGGTGGTGATGCTGCTGCTCTTCCTGGTCGCCGGGACGGCCTTCCAGCGGGTGCTGCCGATCGACGAGCTGGCCGACAACGGCGCGCACGGGCTGACCTACCTCGGCGAGAAGCTGGCCCGGCAGCCGCTGGCCGCCCTGCCGCTGATCGCGCTCACCTTCTCGGCGGTGGCCTCGTTGCAGGCCTCCGTCATCCCCACCGCCCGGGGCATGTACGCGATGGGCCGCGACGGCACGCTCGGCGCGGTCTGGACCCGGATCCACCCCCGCTACGGCACCCCGGCCGCCGGCACCCTGCTGATCTCGGGCGCGGCCATCCTGCTGGCCCTGCTCTCGCTGGTCATCCCGACCGTGAACGACCTGATCTCGGCGACGGTCAACGCGATCGGCATCGTGGTGGCGCTCTACTACGCGCTCACCGCCGTGGCCGCCGCGGTGCGGTTCCGGCACCTGCTGCGCACCGCGCCGCTGGAGGGGCTGCGCGCGGTCGTCGCCCCGCTGCTCGGCGCAGCGGTGCTGCTGGCGGTCGGCGGTTACCTCTGCTGGATGCTCTACGACTCCGCCGACCACTTCGAGCTGTCGGCCGACAACGGCTGGTTCGGGCTGTCCGTGCCGGTGCTGATGATCGGCTCCGGGCTGGTGGCCGCCGCGTGGTCCCGCTTCTACCGGCGGTCCGCGTACTTCGACCGGCCCGCGCCGGCCGGCCCGGCCTCCGTCGAGCCGCCCGCCGCCGACCGGGCCGCCGCCGACCGGGCCGGCGCCGATCCGGCCACCGCCGACCGTGACCCGGCCGCCGACCCCGTCGCCGCGGGCCGGACCGGCACCGTCTGACCCCTGACCCAGGCCCGATCGCCTGTCCCCAGGCCCGACCGCCTGTCCCCAGGCCCGACCGCCTGTGCCCCCAGGCCCGATCGCCTGTGCCCCCAGGCCCGATCGCCTGTGCCTCCCAGGCCCGATCGCCGCCCCGTACCCGGCCGCACCCGGCCGCCGAATTTCCAGGAGCACCACCCATGCCCAAGGCCGACCTGGTCTTCACCAACGGTCCCGTCCACACCGGCGACCCGGCCCGCACCCGCGCCACCTCCCTCGCCGTGACCGGCGAGCGGATCACCGCCGTCGGTCACGACGAGGTCCGCGAGCTGATCGGCCCCGGCACCGAGGTCGTCGACCTGGACGGGCGGTTGCTGATCCCCGGCTTCCAGGACGCGCACATCCACGCCGTCTTCGGCGGCATGGAACTCGCCGAGTGCGACCTCACCGGGACGGTCGGCGCCGACGAGTACCTGCGCCGCATCGCCGCGTTCGCCGCCGCCCACCCCGACCGGGCCTGGATCACCGGCGGCGGCTGGTCGATGGAGAGCTTCGACGGCGGGGTGCCCACCCGGCAGCTGCTCGACTCGGTCGTGCCCGACCGCCCCGTCTACCTGGTCAACCGCGACCACCACGGCGCGTGGGCCAACACCAGGGCCCTCGAGCTCGCCGGGGTCACCCGGGACACCCTCGACCCGGCCGACGGCCGGATCGAGCGCGAGCCGGACGGCACCCCGAGCGGGACGCTCCAGGAGGGCGCCACCGGTCTGGTCGCCCGGCTCGTCCCGCCGTCCGACGCCGCCGGCCGGCTGGCGGGCCTGCACCGGGCGCAGGAACTGCTGCACTCGCTCGGCATCACCGGCTGGCAGGACGCCCTGCTCGGTGAGTTCAACGGTCAGCCGGACCCGTCCGACGCCTACGCCGCGGCCGCCGCAGCCGGGACGCTGACCGCGCGGGTCACCGGTGCGCTCTGGTGGGACCGCGCCCGGGGAGCCGAGCAGATCGCCGAACTCGTCGCCCGGCGTGAGAAGTTGACCGGAGGCCGGTTCCGGGCCGGTTCGGTGAAGATCATGCAGGACGGGATCGCCGAGAACTTCACGGCCGCGCTCTCCACCCCCTACCTGGACGGCTGCGGCTGCGCCACCGCCAACTCCGGTCTGAGCTTCGTCGACCCCGCCGCGCTGTGCGCGTACGTGACGGCGCTGGACGCGCTCGACTTCCAGGTGCACTTCCACGCGCTCGGGGACCGCGCGGTGCGCGAGGCGCTCGACGCGATCGAGGTCGCGCGGGCCGCCAACGGCCGGCGCGGCACCCGGCACCACCTCGCGCACCTCCAGATCGTCGACCCGAGCGACCTGCGGCGCTTCGCCGAGCTCGGCGCGATCGCCAACATCCAGCCGCTCTGGGCCGCCCACGAGCCGCAGATGGACGAGCTCACCATCCCGTTCCTCGGCCCCGAGCGGGCGGCCTGGCAGTACCCGTTCGGCGGCCTGCTGCGGGCCGGTGCCACCCTCGCGGCCGGCAGCGACTGGCCGGTCAGCAGCCCGGACCCGATCGCCGGCATCCACGTGGCCGTCAACCGGATGGAGCCCGAGGCGACCGACGGCCGGGTGTTCCTGCCCGAGCAGCGGCTGGACCTCGCCACCGCCCTGGCCGCCTACACGGCCGGCACCGCCCACGTGAACGGCCTCGACGACGCGGGCAGCCTGCGGGTCGGCCACCTCGCGGACCTGGTGGTGCTCGACCGCGACTTCTTCGCCGCCCCGGCCGAGGAGATCGCCGAGGCCAGGGTCGAGCGGACGTACGTCGGCGGCGAGCTGGTGTACGCCAAGTCCTGATCCGTCGCACCGTTGCCGCACCGGTCCTCCCGGTGCGGCACGGTCGCGGTGACCGAGCCGTAAACCAGTGGTCGGCGGCACCGCCCCGGAGCGAGGCTGTGCCCCATGACGACAACCTTGATCACCGGGGCCAACAAGGGCCTCGGCCACGAGACCGCCCGCCGCCTGATCGCCGCGGGCCACACCGTCTATCTGGGCGCACGCGACACCGAGCGGGGCACGGCGGCCGCGGCCGGGCTCGGCGCCCGGTTCGTGCAACTCGACGTCACCGACGACGTGTCCGTCGCCGCCGCCGTGGCCACCGTCGAGGCCGACGGCGGCCTCGACGTCCTGGTCAACAACGCCGGAATCGAGGTGCGGTCACCGGAGGGTGAGATCATCGGCGCGGCGGAGCTGACCGCTGACGTGCTGCGCGAGGTGTTCGACACCAACGTCTTCGGCCTGGTCCGGGTGACCCACGCCTTCCTGCCGTTGCTGGAGCGCTCCGCCACGCCGGTCGTGGTCAACGTCAGCAGCGGCCTCGCTTCGCTGACCCGGGCCGGCCACGGGTACCCGGGGGTCGCCTACCCGGCCTCCAAGACCGCGGTCAACATGCTCACCGTGCAGTTCGCCAAGTCGTTCCCGCTGATGCGGATCAACGCGGTGGAGCCCGGCTACACCGCGACGGACCTGAACCGGCACGCGGGCACGCAGACCGTCGAGCAGGGTGCCGAGATCATCGTCCGGATGGCCCAGTTGGGGCCGGACGGTCCGACCGGCGGCTACTTCGGAGCAGCGGGCCCGCTGCCCTGGTAGGCGCCGGGGCCGCCGGGGA
Source organism: Kitasatospora sp. NPDC058218 (assembly GCF_042882445.1). Lineage (NCBI taxonomy): Bacteria > Bacillati > Actinomycetota > Actinomycetes > Kitasatosporales > Streptomycetaceae > Kitasatospora > Kitasatospora sp. NPDC058218. The sequence goes on from NZ_JBHVWC010000010.1 coordinate 128,979, forward strand.
CGGTGTGCACGAGCGCGCGTGACGTGGGAAGTCGGCCGGTCCGACTTCCCACGTCGCTTTCAGGGGTCGGGGGTCGGGGTGACGCTGACGCGGGGGACCGGGAGGGGCCCCGGGCTACGCCTCCTCCTCCCGCAGCCAGTGCGGGGTGCGGAAGGTGCCGCCGTACATGGGGAGCCGGACGGAGTCGCCGTAGCGGGCGAGCTGCGCCCAGGGGCGGTTGAGGCCGGCCGAACCGTGGCGGCGGACGCGGGTGACGGCGTCCAGATCGAGGACGTCGACCAGGACCTCCTCGCCGGCGCCGGCCTGTTGGCGGACGATGCCCTCGGGGTCGACGACGACGCTGCCGCCGACGCCGGCCGGGTCGGCCGCGTTGACGTTGACCACGTAGACCTGGTTGGTCCAGGCGTTGGCGCGGGCGCAGACCAGCTCCATCTCCCGGTCGCGGGTGGTGGTGAGGGTGGGCTGGATGACGATCTCGGCGCCCAGCCAGGCGAGTTGGCGGTAGGTCTCGGGGAACGAACCGTCGTAGCAGACGGCCAGGCCCACCCGGCCGGTGCCGGGGATCTCGAAGACGGTGAACTCGCTGCCGGGGGCGGTCTGTTCGTACGGCTGCCAGGGGAACACCTTGCGGTAGCGGGCCGCGATCTCGCCCTGTGGGGAGACGGCGATGGCGGTGTTGTAGACCAGCCCGTCCTCCGGGTCCCGCTCGAAGAGGCTGCCGGGGACGAGCCAGAGGCCGGTCTCCACGGCGAGTGCGCAGATCCGGTCGGTGAGCGGGCCGGGGACGGTGACGGCGGCCTGCTCCATCCAGTCGGCGGGCGCCGGCCGCAGGAGCGGGCCCTCGGCGGCGAGCAGCAGTTCGGGGACGACGACGAGCTGGACGTGCGGGAAGAGCGCGCGCGTCGTCCGGACCTGGTCGGCGAAGCGCTGCCAGCTCGCCTCCAGGTCGTGGGGGACGGGCGAGGTCTGCAGAGCGGCGATGGCGAGCGTGCGCATGGTGGTTCAGCCCTCGGTCGGGTCGGTCGGGATGGTCAGGTCGGTGGAGACGGTCGTGTCGGGGGTGTCGGGGGTGTCGGTGACGGTGAGCCGGGCGACGGCCGTGCGGCCGTCGTGGAAGAAGCGGGGCAGGCGGGTGCGCGCGACCAGCATGGCGACCGCGCCCACGGCGATGGAGCCGACGCCGAGCAGGAAGACCCCGCCGACGCCGTGGAAGGACGTGCTGCCGTACGCCGGGTCGTACATGTCGGTGGCGCTGCGGGCGAAGGCCGCGAGCATCAGCAGCCCGCCGAGCAGGGGCAGGACGCCGCGCAGCAGCAGGTCGCGCGGGGAGTCGCGCAGCCGGTCGCGGAAGTACCAGACGCAGGCCAGTGCGGTGGTGCCGTAGTAGCAGGCGATCAGCAGGCCGATGCAGAGGATGGCGTCGCCGAGGAAGTGGCTCGACACCAGGGTGAACAGGACGAGCAGGCCGGCCGCGGTCGCGCCGAAGAAGACGGTGCCGAAGCCGGGGGTCAGGTGGCGGGGGTGGATGCGGGCGAAGGCGCGCGGCAGAGCGCCGTGGGTGGCCATCGAGAGGGTGCCCCGTGAGGTGCCGACCAGGCAGGTGAGCAGCGCGGAGGCGGCCGAGACGCAGACGGCCAGCTGCATCACCCGGGCGAGTGCGTCGCCGAGGACGGGCGGGGCGAGGGTGGCGAGGACGTCGGCGGCGTTGTCGGGGTTGCCGAGCCCGAGGCCGTCGGTGCCGGCGCCGGCGAAGGAGAGCGCGGCGAAGGCGGTGAACAGGTACGTCCCCAGCAGGACGAGGGTGGAGATCACGGCGGCCTGGCCGGGGATCCGTCCGCTGTCCCGGGTCTCCTCGTTGGTGGTGATCAGGGCGTCCCAGCCCCAGTAGATGAAGAGGCAGAGCAGGACGGCCTGGGCGAACGGCCCGAAGCCGTCGAAGCCGAGTGGGTCGAGCCAGCCGAGCGACGGGGTGGCGGCGCCGGGCCGGGCGAGGGCGGCGGCGCCGAAGCCGAGCAGGGCGAGCAGCTGGAGCCCGAGCAGCGCGTACTGGACGGCGGCCGCGACGCGCAGGCCGCGATAGGCGATCGCGGTGAGGCCGGCCAGCAGCAGGACGGCAGTGGCGGTGACGCCGGCGCTGCTGTCGGCGAGCGTGTGCAGGCCGAGCAGGGCCAGCAGGTATCCGGCGCTGACCTTGGCGAGGGCGGTCATCGCGATGACGGTGGCGGCCTGCGCGACCCAACCCCCGGCGAGCCAGCCCGCGGCCGGACCGAAGGCTCGGGTGGTCCAGACGAAGGTGGTGCCGCAGTCCGGCATCTCCCGGTTGAGCTCGCGGAACGCGAAGGCGGTGAGCAGGATCGGCAGGAAGCCGAGCAGCAGCGCGGCCGGGGCGAGGTCCCCGGCGACGAGCGTCACGAAGCCGAGGGTGACGGCGATGCTGTAGGCCGGGGCGACGGAGGAAAGGCCGAGCGCGATCGAGGCGGCGAGGCCGACCGAGCCGGTGCGCAGGCCCTTTCCTTCGGGGGCGGGCGGTGGGACCGGTCTGACGTCGGTGGCGTGGGGGGCGGTCGTCACGGCGGGCTCCTGGGGGAGGGAGTTGTTAAACGCAGATTTAAGAGAGCTGCGCCCCGCCCGTCAAGACATGGAGAGGTATTATTAAATTCGCATGTAAGAGGAATGGCGGAGGGAGCGGGCGTGGCGGCCAAGAAGGGCAGCGGCAAGGAGGCCCGCCGGGCCGAGCTGGGGGCGGCGGTGCAGCGCGCCCTGATGGTGCGCGGCCTGGAGGGCCTGCGGCTGCGCGACATCGCGGAGGAGGCCGGAGTGACGCCGGCCGCCGTGCTCTACTACGGCGACCTCGACGGACTGGTCCACGAGACCTACCAACGGGCCATCGAGCGCTACAGCCGTGGGCGCGAGGAGGCGGCGGCCGGCTTCGCCGACGCCCGCGACAAGCTCAGGGCCTGCATCGACAACGGCGTCGCCACCGGGCCCGAGGACGCGCTGACCAGGCTGCTCTTCGAGTACTGGCCGCGCTGCCTGCGCGATGCCAAGGCGGCCGCACTGGACAGCGCCTTGACGGAACGTCAGATCGCCGTCTACTCGGGGATCCTGGTCCTCGGCGAGGCGCAGGGCCACTTCGTCCTCCCGGATCCGCCGCGCCTGCTGGCCGCCAACTTCGTGGCGATGGAGGACGGTTACCAGATGGAGGTGCTCGCCGGCCGGCGCACCCGCACCGAGGTGGTCGGTGCGCTCTGCTCCTACGCCCGGGCCGTCACCGGTCACGACCCGGCCGGCCGGGCCTGAGAGGCGTTCTCCGCCGTCCCGGGCCCGGCCCCGGGGTGGCCGTCGGTCCGCTCACTCCCCGTGCGGGCCGTCCGGCACCCCCGGCCGGCCGTCGTCCGCGGGAGCGGCGCGGCGCAGCGTGCGGATCGCCGGGATCGCGAGCAGTGCCACGCACCCCGCCAGGCAGGCGCCCGCCGACACCAGCAGCAGCCGCCCCGGGGAGGCCAGCGCGATGGCCGGGCCCGCCAGGATCTGGCCGAGCGCGATGCCGGACACCGAGCCGCCCAGCTCGTACGCGGAGACCCGGTTGAGCACCGCGGGCGGGGTGTGGGTCTGCACGCTGGTCGCCCACATCACCGACCAGAACGCCAGGGCGCCGCCGCCGAGGACGTGGCCCGCCAGCAGCACCGGCAGGCCGGTGTCCAGCGCCACGCAGAGCGGCAGCACGGTGTACAGCGCCATCGCGACCGTGCCGGCGGCCAGGGGTCGGGCCGGGCGCACCCGCAGGGCGAGCAGGCCGCCGAGCACCGTCCCGGCGCCGAGGAAGGAGACCGCCAGGCCGTAGGCGTTCGGGCCGAGCCGGTCGCCGACCAGCGCCGAACTGAGCGGTACCAGCGGGCCGAAGACCAGGACGCCGTAGCCCATCCAGATCAGGATCACCGCCCACATCCAGGTGCGGGAGCGGAACTCCTGCCAGCCCCGGCGCAGGTCGCGACGGAGCGCACCGCCGGTGCGGGCGGCGGCGTCGGCCGGGGTACCCGCGGGCACGACGGCCGGGGCGAGCCGGACGAGCGCCAGGCACAGGGCGCTGAGCAGGAAGGTGCCGGCGTCGATCGCGTACACCGTCCCGGCGCCGGTCAGCGCGATCAGCAGCCCCGCGAAAGCCGGGCCGAGCAGTTGGGCGAGCGCGTCGGCGACCTTGAGCGTGGCGTTGGCCCGCTGGGGATCGCGGGCGACCTGCGGGACCATCCCGTTCGCCCCCGGCAGGAACATCGCGACGGCCACCCCGGCCACCGCCGCCATGGTCACCAGCAGCCAGAACGGCGGCGGACCAGCGAAGAACGCGGCCGCCAGCACCCCCTGGGTGAGCACCCGGACGAGGTCCGCGCCGACCATCATCCGGCGCGCGCCGAACCGGTCGGCGAACACCCCGCCGAACAGGACCACGACGACGAACGACCCGGTCCAGATGCCGAGGACGAGGCCTACCCCGGAGATCCCGTACAGCGCGCCGACGGCGAGCGCGGCGGCCACCGGCATCATCGCGTCGCCGAACATCGAGACCGTGCGGGCGGTGAAGAAGAGCGTGAACCGCTGGTCCCACAGCGGGGGCCGGCCGGGCGTCCTGGCGACTGTCCGGGCGGTCGGCGGATCGGTGGGCCGGTCGCGGGGCGGGGCGCCGGGCCCGTCGCCGGGCGGATCGCTGAGCGGTGAGAACTGGGTCAGGGGCTTCGCGGTGGTCACAGCATTGATAGTGGTCTCTACCAATTGGTCAGCCCCAGTGTCCTGAACGACATGATGGGGTACTTTCGCGTCATGACGCCACGTTCGCTGCCGAAGCCCCCGGCGCCGCACCGGGTGGTGGCGGTGTTGCAGCCCCAGCAGTCGACCTTCCCGCTGGCCTGCGCGGCCGAGGTGTTCGGTGACCACGGCCCGGCGGTCCCGGCCCGCTACGCGTTCGAGGTCTGTACCGAGCACCCCGGCCCGGTGCGCACCCAGGCCGGCTACGACCTGCTGGTCACGGCGGGCCTGGAGGCGCTGGAGCGCGCGGACACCGTGCTGGTCCCCGGCCGGCAGCAGGCGGCCGACGACGAGGTGCCGCCGGCGGTGGTCGAGGCGGTCCGCCGGGCGCACCGGCGCGGCGCGCGGATCGTCAGCCTCTGCTCGGGTGTCTTCGTCCTCGCCGCCGCCGGACTGCTGGACGGCCGCCGGGCCGCCGCCCACTGGGCCCGGGCCGACGAGCTGGCCGCCCGGTACCCGCAGGTCCGGGTCGACCCCGGAGTGCTCTACGTCGACCACGGCGACATCGCCACCAGCGCCGGATCGGCGGCCGGCGTGGACCTCTGCCTGCACCTGGTGCGCGAGGACCACGGCGCCGCGTACGCGCTGCGGATCGCCCGGCAGATGGTGATGCCGCCGCACCGCGAGGGCTGCCAGCTGCAGTACGCCGAACTGCCCACCTCCGGACCGGTCGCCGACTCGCTCGCCCCGCTGCTGGAGTGGCTGTCCGGGCGGTTGGACCAGCCGGTCAGCGTCGCCGAGATGGCGGTCCGCTCCCAGGTCTCGGCCCGCACGCTGACCCGGCGCTTCACCGAGCAGCTGGGCATCAGCCCCGGACGCTGGCTGCTGGACCGGCGGCTCGCCGCCACCCGGGCGCTGCTGGAGGAGACCGACCTGCCGGTGGAGACCATCGCCCGCCGGGTCGGCCTCTCCTCGGCCGTCAACCTGCGCCGACGCTTCCACGAGGCCCTGCGCACCACGCCCGCCGCCTACCGGCGCACCTTCCGCACGGAGGAGGCCGGGTAGGGGCGAACGCGGGGGCGTGGAGTGGGAAGTCGGCCAGGCCGACTTCCCATGTCGCGTTCAGGGGGTTGGGGTGACGGTGGCTCGGGGGGTCGTTGGGGTGGGCGGTTCGTCGGGCCGGGCGAGGTAGGTCCAGGCGATGAGGGCGAGGAGGAGGGTGAGGGGGAGCAGGGTGAGCGCGGCGGCCTGAGCGGAGGGGTTTTCAGCGCGCATGGGGGAGGTCGAGTTCGGCCCAGACGGTCTTGGCGTTGGGGTGGCGGGGGATGCTGCCCCAGCGGTCGGCGAGCGCACCGACGAGCGTGAGACCGCGTCCGGACTGGGAGTGGGCGGCGCAGGAGGCGGGCACGGCGGGGTGCCGGTCGCCCCGGCAGTCGGACACCTCGATGCGCAGCTTCGTGCCGCCCCGGGGTGTGGTGGTGAGGGTGAGGGCGAGCTCGAACCGGCGGCCCGGCACCCGCCCGTGGGTGCTGGCATTGGTGGCCAGTTCGGCGACCACGAGCAGCGCCGAGTGGAAGACGTCGGTGGCAAGGGAGTTGAGACCCCAGGCGGTGAGTTGCTGTCTCGCGATCCGGCGACCGGTCGAGGCGCCCTTGGGGGAAGCGGTGAGCTGCGCGGTGTGAGTGCGGGCGGTCGCGGTGTCGAGGGGAATTTCGGACTTCATGTGACAAAGCCTGGTGGCTCGGAAGTACCCTGACCATGCATCGGACGAGTACGGAGAGTGCCTGGTCGGATGCGGACTGTTGGTCTGGCGGCTGGCCCGGGATTAACCGGTCGAAGGCTCGGGCGAGCAAGGATGGGGAGGCTGTCATGGGCGGCAACGAGCGGGTGGTCTTCGAAGACGGCGAGCTGCCGGAGGGCTCGGAGGGGGTCGCGGAGTTCTACAGCGCGGTGGGGAAGCTGGTGAAGATGTTCCGGGAGCGGGCGGGGCTGACCCAGCGCGAGATGGCCGAAAGGCTCGGGTACGGGGAGGACCATATCGGTTCGGTCGAGCGGGGTCGACGGACCCCGAGGGTGGAGTTCCTGGCGGCGGTTGATGAACTGGTCGGGGCTGGAGGCATGTTGAAGGCCATCTCCGATGACGTCATGAGGGCCAAGGTCAGGGTGAGTACGCGGCACCCTGCCTGGTCGAAGGCTTTCACGACGGAGGAGGCGAAGGCTGTAGAGATCCACAACTACAGCACCATGACTATGCCTGGCCTGCTGCAGACGGAAGCCTATGCTCGGGCGCTGTACGAGATGCGAAGGCCTTTGCTGTCCGACGAGCAGATCGATCAGTGGGTCGCTGCCCGCATGGCTCGACAGGAGATCTTGACTCGCTGGCCGCGGCCGGTGGTCAGTTGGGTGATCGATGAGAGCCTGCTGATGAGGCCGATCGGCGGTTGGGGGGTTCATGCAGGCCAGCTGGAGAATCTGGTCAAGGTCGGGGAGGTCCGCGGCTTGGAACTCCATGTCATGCCGCTGGATCGAACCGAGACGCGGGCATGGGTGGCCCGTTCACGCTCCTCACGCCGAGCGGGAAGCCGCAGATCGCCTACGTGGAGGTGCAGCACGTCAACAGGTTGATCACGGACCCGGAGGAAGTCCGTATGATTGCCGCACGGTACAGCAGCATCCGGGGGCAGGCACTTGACACGCGACAGTCCCTGGCCCTGATCGAGCGGATTCTGGGAGAGCGGTGAGCATGACCGAGCTGGCGTGGTTCAAGAGCAGCTACAGCAGCAACGAGGGTGCCGACTGCGTCGAGATCGCTTGGCACAAGAGCAGCTACAGCGGAGACGAGGGTACTGAGTGCGTCGAGGTCGCCAGCGCCCCCGACGCCGTCCTCGTCCGTGACTCCAAGGACAGGAGCGGCCCCCACCTCACCTTCGCTCCGGGCGCCTGGCAGGCCTTCGTCGAGTTCGCCCGCTCCGTCTGACCTACCCTCACGCACCTCCCGGCCGTCCGCCAATCGGCGGACGGCCGCCTTCTGTACGGGTGGCCTCCCCCTCTTGTACGGGCCCCACTGGTAGCAACAGAGCCGACAGCCAGGGGGGAACGCAGAGACGAGGTAGCGCAGCCATGTCCCACCACCTCAGCGGTCCCAACCTCCGCTCTCCCCGGGGCGACGCCCGGCTCGACCTCACCGACCTGTTCGCGTTCCCGGCGGCCGACGCCTCGGGCCGGACGGTGCTCATCATGAACGTGAACCCGTACGCGCCGACCCAGGCGACGGCCTTCCACCCGAACGCCGTCTACCGGCTCAACATCGACAGCGACGGCGACGACCAGGCGGACGTCGCCTACTCCTTCACCTTCTCCGACCCCGACACCGGCGGCCAGACCGTCACCGTCCACCGGGCCACCGGCGAGGCCGCCCGCAAGCACGAGGCCACCGGCGACATCCTCTTCGCGGGCGTCCCGGTGGCCTTCGGCGACGCACCCGACGTCGTCGGGGCCGACGGCTACAAGCTCTCCGTCGGGCTGCGCAGCGACCCCTTCTTCGCCGACCTCGAAGGGATCGTCAACAACTTCACCTGGACCGGCAAGGACGCGATGGCCGAGGCGAACGTCTTCGGCATCGCCCTCGAAGTCCCGGACGCCGAGCTGGGGCCGGACCCGACGATCGGTGTCTGGGCGCGGGTCAGCCTGCACCAGGACGGTCAGCTGATCTCCGTCGACCGGGGCGCCCATCCGTCCCTGACGGCGTACTTCAACGCCGAGGAGGTCAAGGACGCCTACAACACGGGTGAGCCGGCCGACGACTGGGCGAAGTACCGGGAGCCCTGGACGGCCGTCCTCCAGCACACCGGGGACTACACCACGGAGGCGGCCACCGAGACGCTGAAGCTCGTGCTGCCGGACATCCTGCGCTACGACCGCTCCCGTCCGGCGATCTACCCCAACGGGCGGACGCTGGTCGACGACGTGACCTCGGCCCGGCTGGCCATGGTCTCCGGCGGCAAGATCACCAGCGACCACATCCCCCCGCACGTCGACCTGCTCCCCGTCTTCCCCCACCTGGGTCACCCGCACCCGGTCAACTGACCCGCCGGGGCTGCCCGTTCTCCCACGGGCAGCCCCGGCCCGGGGCCGTCCCGGCACGGCTCGCAGTCCCGGCCCCGTTCGGCGCCCCGTACGATCGGGTGTTTTCCGATCTTGCGAGGAGCCCTTCTTGGAGATGTTCCGCTTCGACCGCGCGGAGAGGGTCGTCGACCGCTTCGACAGCGTGGGCGCCACCGCCACTCCGGTCGCCGCCGGCGAGGGAACCGTCCACCTGACCTGCCTGGTCATCGAACCGGGCGGGACGATCGGCGCCCATCCGGCTCCGGTGGCCCAGCTCTTCCTGGTGATCGCGGGCGAGGGCTGGGTGGCGGGTGCCGACGGGCACCGGGTGCCGGTCTCGGCCGGGGACGGCGTCCGCTGGGAGCCGGGCGAGGGCCACACCTCCGGTACCGCCACCGGCCTCACGGCCCTCGCCGTGGAGGGCCCGTCGTTGCTCCTCGCCACCCCCGGCCCGCGCGCGACCTCCTGAGGCCGCCCCGGCTCCGGCCGTCGCCGCGAACGCCCTTGCGCCGCCGGACCCGTACGGGCGTCCGGCGGCCAGAGGGGGCGGAAGAGGGCCAGGAGGGGGTCAGGTGCCGTCGTAGTAGCGGCGCTCCTCCACCACCGGGTCGGCCGCGCGGGGGCTCACCGGGCGGCGGCGGCGCAGTGCGCGGGCGTAGACGACCAGGCCGAGCAGGCCGGCCACCATCAGGACGACGCCGACCACGTCGAGGTTGACCCCCGAGAGGTGCCAGTCGACGGCGAAGGCGAGGATGGCGCCCAGGGCGAAGAGGATGATGCAGCCACCGATACCCATGACGAGTTCCTTCCCGTGCTCGGGGCGTGCTGGGGCGTGCTGGGGCGTGCGGTCAGGCGAGCAGGCGGTCGAGGGCGGAGCGGTAGTCGCGCATCGCCAGGCGCAGTTGCTCGGTGCGGGCGCCGGGCTCCTCGTCGGGGGTGCGGCAGCCTTCGCGCAGGTCCTCCAGCCGTCGGCGGACGGCCTCGGCGACCAGGTCGGCGGTCCGGCCGACCAGGCCGTCGGCGGCGGCGACGGAGCCGGCGGGGTCGTCCACGAAGGCGATCTGGGCGCGTTCCCAGTCGGCCCGCACCTCCTGGACGGCCTGCGCGTCCAGCCAGGGGCCGAGGCCGCCGACCGGTCGGCCGGGGGCGGTCCGCGCGACGGCCTCGCCGCTCGGGGCGGTCGGGGGCTGCGGAGCCTGCGGCATCAGGGGCGGCGCGGCCGGAGCGGCGGGGACGGCGGGCGGGGTGGGCGGCTCGGGCTCGCGGACCGCCGGGAACACCTGGAGCGCGGCGCCGTCCGGACGAGCGGGATCGGGAGCGGGGGCAGAAGCGGACGTCGGTGCGGGCTCGGGCGTGCGCTCGTGGCCGGCGGCGTGCCGGGGGCTGCCGGCCCGGGCAGCCCGCTGCTCCTGTCCGGTGCCGGCCCGGCCGCCGAGGTGCGGGCCGGCGTGGCGCGGATCGGCGCGGTGGGCCCTGCCGTGACCGGCCCGGTCGTCGTCGCTCGGGCCGTTTCCGGTGCGGTGCTGCTCGATGCGGGTCATCGTCTCCTCCTCGGACTGACGTCGTGCGGATCGACGTGCGGATCGATCGACGTTCGGGCGCTGTACGGACGCTGTACGGACGGGGGCCGGTCAGTGGCGGGTGAGTACGCCGCCGCGGTCGTCGTGGAGCAGTTCCACGACCAGGTCGCGGACGGCGATCACGGAACGGCGCAGTTCCTCGCTGTCGGCGCCCGGGTCGTCCAGGGTCCGACGGGCGTCGCGGTAGGCGGGCACCCGGGCCGCGTGATCGACGGAGAGGACCTCCGGCCGGTCCTCGTCCGGGTAGCCCATGTCGGTGAGCAGCGCATCGAGCAGTCGCGCCGTGCGGACGGCGGACTGGCGCGGGTCCTCGACGAACAGGGCTTGCAGGCCGCGCAGTTCGGCCAGGTAGCGGTCCCGGTCGGCGGCCTCGACGGGGACGGTCTTCACCCGGCGGCGCAGGGCCAGCCGGTCGGCGAGGTCGTGTTCGGCCGCGCGGGTGTCGCCGTTGTGGACGAGGACGGTGCGGTCGTACTCCGGCCCGAACCGCTCGCGCAGCCTGCGCGAGCGCAGCCGGGGGGTCAGGACGGCGAAGAGTGCGGCCGCCGCGACGACCGCGACGATGACGATGTGGAGAACCTCCATCTCCGCTCCTTTCGTCGGCGGTCCGCCGGTGCGGGCCGCCGGGCCCTCGCCTTGCCCGTCCGGCGCCCGCCAAACCCGCCGGGGGAGCGGGCGGCCGTCCGGTCGGCCCGGGCGGGGAAACGGTTGTCCCTCCGAACGGGGTGTCGGGTACGGTTCCCTGACACATGATCCTGCTCCCCTCCGCGCAGCCGTCCGGTTCGCCCGGCGGGGCGGCCGGGGGAGCGTCCGACGGGATCCCGAAAGGCCACGACCCATGCGCTTCCTCGCGGAGACGACCTCGGACGGCGTCTCGGAACGCCTCTTCACCCTCGACGGGGTTCCCGGCGTGCTCTGGTCGCCCGCCGGCGCGGTCGGCGGCCGCCCGCTGGTGCTGCTGGGCCACGGCGGCGGCGGGCACAAGCGGCACGCGAGTCTGGTGGCCCGCGCCCGCCGTTGCGTGACGGCGTACGGCTTCGCGGTCGCGGCGGTCGACGCGCCCGGGCACGGGGACCGGCCGCGAACCGAGCGGGACGAGTGGTTCACGACGGAGATCGGGGCGTTGCTGGCGGCGGGGGAGCCGCTGAACCCCGAGGTCGTCCGCCACACCGCCGACCTCGCGGCGCGGGCGGTGCCCGAGTGGCGGGCGGTGCTGGACGCGCTCCGCGAACTCGACGACGTGGGCGCGGAGCACCCGGTGGGCTACTGGGGCCTGTCGCTGGGCAGCGTGATCGGCCTTCCGCTCGTCGCGGCCGAACCGCGGATCCGCGCCGCCGTGTTGGGCCTGGCCGGCGACGACTCATTGGCCGGGGCGGCGGCCCGGGTGACCGTCCCGGTCGAGTTCGTGCTGCAGTGGGACGACGAACTGGTCCCGCGCGAGGCGGGCCTCGCGCTGTTCGACGCCCTCGGCTCCGGCGAGAAGACGCTGCACGCCAACCCCGGTGGCCACGGGGCCGTGCCCGCGTTCGAGCCGGAGGGCGCGGCGCGGTTCTTCGAACGGCACCTGTGCGGGGCTCCGTAGGGTGGGAGCGCCGGGCGTGGCCCGGCACCCCCGGAGTCGGGGCGTCACAGGGCACGACCGGATCCGCAGAAGAGGATGACGATGGAACAGCAGCAGGCCGACCGCGGGCTCGTCGTGGTGAGCGAGAACGGCAACGGCCGGTACGGGCAGCAGGTCCGGGCCGGCCGCCACGAGCTGGTGGCCGACGAGCCCGCGCCGATCGGCGCCGACAGCGGGCCGAACCCCTACGACCTGCTGCTGGCCGCGCTCGGCAGCTGCACCTCGATGACGGTGCGGATGTACGCGGAGCGCAAGGGCTGGCCGCTGGAGAAGGTCACGGTCGCGCTGCGGCACGAGCGGGTGCACGCGAAGGACTGTGCCGAGTGCGAGAGCGGGCACGGGCTCGTCGACCGCATCACCCGGGAGATCCGGCTGGACGGCGACCTCGACGACGAACAGCGCCGGCGCCTGTTGGAGATCGCGGAGAAGTGCCCGGTGCACCGGACCTTGACCGCCGGCGTCGTGGTCAGCACCACGGTGGTGCCGCCGCAGGGCCCGCAGGCCTGAGAGGGCGCGCCGGCCCTGTCAGTTGCGCCGCACGCCCGCCAGGTCGGACTCGCCCCGGACCAGGGCGCCGGCCTGGTCCGGCGTCAGCGGCCGGGCGAAGAGGTAGCCCTGGCCGAGGGGACAGCCCATGGCGGCGAGCAGGTCGCGCTGTTCGGTGTTCTCGATGCCCTCGGCGATGACCTGGACGCCGAGCGTGTCCGCGATCCTGGTGATGCCCTCGACCAGCGCGTACTGCTGCTGCGACATCCCGAGCCCGTCGATGAAGGACTTGTCGATCTTCAGGATCGAGATCGGGAACTCCCGCAGGTAGGAGAGCGAGGAGTAGCCGGTGCCGAAGTCGTCGATCGCGATGCCCACGCCCAGTTCGCTGAGCGTGCGCATGTCGGTGTGCACCCGCTCGTCACGTCGCATCAGCACCGACTCCGTCAGCTCCAGCACCAGCCCGTTGGGGTCGATCCCGGAGGCCCGGATCGCGCCCCGGACGACGTCGACGAAGCCGGCGTCCCGGAACTGCCGGGCCGAGACGTTCACGTTGACCCGCAGCGGGGGCCGCCCGGCGGCGCGGCGGCGGTCGGTGCTCAGCCGCTGCCAGGCGGCGGCCTCCTGGGCGGCGCGTTCCAGGACCCAGGCACCGAGCGGCACGATCTGGCCGCTCTCCTCCGCGAGCGCGATGAACTCGTCCGGGAGGACCATGCCGCGCCGGTCGTGCGGCCAACGGACCAGCGCCTCGAAGGCCACCAGGTCGCCCGTCGCCAGGTCGACGATCGGCTGGTAGTAGAGCTTGAACGCGGACTCGGCGATCGCGGTGTCCAGGTTCTCGTTCAGCTCGTGCCGCTCCACCAGCCCGGCCTGCAGGGCGGGCTGGTAGTGGCACCACTGGCGCTTGCCGGCCGACTTCGCGGAGTACAGGGCCAGGTCGGCGTGGGTGAGCAGCTCCGCCGCGTCCACGCTGTCCTCCGTGGTCGCCACGCCGATGCTCGCCGTCACCCGGACCGCGCCCGCACTCAGTTTGAACGGCTCGACGAACGCGGCCAGCACGCTGTCGGCGATGGCGCCGACGTCCGCCGGGCGCACCGCGTCCTCCACCAGCACCGCGAACTCGTCGCCGCCGAGCCGGGCCGCCGTGTCGGAGGTGCGCAGCGCGGTGGAGACCCGCAGCGAGACGGCCACCAGCAGCTCGTCGCCGACCGCGTGGCCCTGGGTGTCGTTGACCACCTTGAAGTCGTCCAGGTCGATGAAGAGCACGCCGGTGACCGCGCCGCTGCGCTCGCCCCGGGACAGCGCGTGGCCGACCCGGTCCTGGAAGAGCACCCGGTTGGCCAGGCCGGTGAGGGAGTCGTGGAAGGCCCGGTGGGTGAGTTCGCGCTCCATCTGCCGCTGCTCGGTGACGTCGCGCAGGGTGAGCACCAGGCCGCCGACGGTCGGATCCCCGCGCAGGTCGTTGCAGCGGACCTCGGCCTCGATGGGTGTGCGGTCCTGGCGCAGCAGCCGCCAGTGCTCGCGCTGCGGCTCGCGGTCGTTGCCGGAGCGGGTGCCGCTGCCGTCCAGGCCCCGCATCCGGGCCAGCGCGCTGCCGACGGCGCGGCTGTCCTCGGGCGGGACGAGGTCGGTGATCAGGACGCCGTCCAGGGCGGGGTAGCCGAGGACGCGCTGGGCGGAGGAGGAGGCGTAGCGGACGCCGTCGTCGGCGTTGAGGATCAGGATGACGTCGCTGGCGCTCTGCACCAGGGTGCGGAAGTAGGCCTCGCTGTTGCGGCGGTTGATCTCCTGGCTCAGCATGACGCGCTCGACGGCCAGGGCGGCCTGGGCGGCCAGGATCTCCAGCGAGCTCCAGAGGCTGGTCAGCTCCTGCTCGGTGCCGGTGACGATGAGGGCGCCGATCAGCGGGTCGCCGGAGGGGCGCTCGGCCAGGGTGAGAGGGCAGAGCAGGGCGGAAGGCATGCCGTCGAAGCGGACGGCGAGATCGGTGCCGATGTCCTCGACGGGGAGTAACCGGGTCTCGCGGACGGCCGCGAGGGCGAGCACCTCGTCGGAGTCGGTGCCGTCGCGCAGGTGGTGCTGGGCGGGGCCGCGCTCGGCGTGCCGGATGTGCAGGACGCCGGCCTCGCTGACCGCGAGCAGGGCGACGTGCCCGGCCTCGGTGGGCATCAGGGTGGAGGCGGCGCCCTGGACGGCGTCGGCGACCTCCTCGACGGTGACGGCCGCGGTGAGCGAGGCACCGGCCTCGCGCAGCACCCGTTCGCGGGCGATGGCCTCCCGCCGGGCGCTCACCACGATCGCGAGGCGGGCCAGCACGAGCAGGAAGAGCAGCGCGGAGAAGGCGCCGATCACCCCGGCGTTGTTGTTGTTGCCGTTGACGGACTCGACGATCAGGATCGTCGGCGCGACCAGCGAGGCCGCGGCGAGCAGGGCGAGCCGGCCCCGGCCGAGATCGACCTGTTGGCTGGGGACGGGCTTGGTCAGCTCGACCATCGAGGGGTGCAGGGCGGCCGCGCCCCAGGCGGTGTAGAAGGCCGCCCAGCCGAGGTCGACCGGGGTGCCGATGTGCCAGTTGCCGTGCAGCAGGATCAGCCCGTACAGGATGTCGGAGACCAGCAGGCCGACGGTGCCGACGGTGAGCAGCTGCAGTGCGCGGCTGCCGCCGCCGCGTGGCACCAGCAGGCGCAGCAGCAGGGCGAGGACCACCACGTCGCCCAGCGGGTAGGCGATCGACACGGCCTTCTGGAACCAGCTGAGGTCCGGGTTCCGGGCGTAGGGGAGGATCAGGTAGATCCAGGCGAGCAGCGCCAGGCCCATGGTCAGGATGAGGGCGTCCAGCAGGCTGGCGCGGTCCTGATGCGCCGTCCGCCAGCGGATGAAGCCCAACACGCCCGCCGCGTACAGCAGGTACTCGGCGAGGTAGAAGCCGTCGGCGACGGAGGGGTAGGGGGTGCCCAGGTGCAGGAACTGCATCTGGACGACCTGGACGACCTCGCCGGCGGTGAAGCTGAGGTTGGCGAGTGCGAGCAGGTACCAGAACAGCCGGTGCGCCGGGCGGTTGAGGTGCACACCGACCACGATGGCCGCGACGCCGCCGAGGCCGATGCCGGTCCACCAGATGATCCGCTGGGTCGGGTTGCTGTAGTAGATGCAGGTGAACAGCACCATCCACGACAGGTAACAGACCATCAGGCGTTGTCGCCGACGTGTCAAGGAGGCTACCTCCTCCGCGACATCACTTCGCCGGTCCGGCGGTGATTTCGGGTGAGGGCGGATCCTGCGGTACGCAGGTCCGCGTTGTGCTCTGATCCGTGTCCGGCGTTCCGAACTCGGCGTCCTGGTCGGGTGTTCCGGGCGGGTGCTCCGGTCGGGGGCCCGCAGCTTTCGGGCAGCGGCCTCGGGCGTCCGGTGGCTTGCGGCCGGACGTTCGAAATAAGCCTTGAGTGCGTATAGTCGGAAATGTCGCACCTCCCAGCATTCTGCCGCCAACGCACGAGGTCAAGCCGGTGGACGATGCAGTCGACAGCGCACAGGGCGCACGTTCGGATGTGAACTCCGGACGTCACGCCGTGCTGCGGAACGAAGACGGTCAGTACGCGATCTGGCCCGGTGACTTCACCGTGCCGGGCGGCTGGCACACGGTGTTCGGGCCGGCCTCGCGCGCGCAGTGCCGGGCCCACGTCGAGCGCGAGTGGCGCTGGGGCGGGCTCGGGCTCCCGGGGTCAGGCGGCGCCGGACGCGGCCCGGCCCGGGCCGGGTTCTCGGACACCGTGCATGGGCTGTTCCGGGCGCGGGCCGCCCACGACCCGGACGCGATCGCGCTCCTCACCGAGGACGGTGAGCTGAGCTACCGCGAACTCGACCGGCGCAGCGACCGGCTGGCCGGCGCACTGCGGGCCCGGGGCATCGGGCCGGAGCGCGTGGTGCCGGTCTGCCTGGAGCGCGGGGTGGACCTCGTGACGGCCTGGCTCGGTGTGCTCAAGGCCGGCGGGGCGTTCCTGCCGCTGGACCCGGCACACCCGCAGCGGCGGCTCGCGCAGCTCGTCGAGGACTGCCGGGCCGAGGTGGTGGTCGCGGCGCACGAGCGGTACTTCGCCGGGGTCCCGGTGCTCGGCGCCGACGCCCGGGTGGAGCCGGGCGAGGGCGCGGGGCCCGAGCAGGACGCCGGCCGGGACGCCGGCCAGGCCGCTGACCAGGACGCCGGCCCGGTGACGGACACGGCCACGCCGGACGACCTCGCCTACCTGATCTACACCTCCGGCACCACCGGCACCCCCAAGGGCGTGCCGGTCACCCACCGTTCCCTGGTCTTCACGCTGGACCGGGTGATCCACGCCTATGCGCTCACCCCGAGTGACCGGGTGCTCCAACTCGCCGCGCTGGGCTTCGACACCTCGCTGGAGCAGGTGTTCGCCACCCTGGTGAGCGGCGGGACGCTCGTCCTCGGCGGCGCGCGGACCTGGGCCCCGACCGAACTGGTGCACCGGATGCGGGAGCTCCGGCTGACCGTCGCCGACCTCACGCCCGCCTACTGGCACCACGTGCTCGCGCTGCTCCCCGAGGGCGGGCCCGCCCCCGAGGGCCTGCGGCTGGTCGTGGTCGGCGGGGACACCGTCCACACCGACGACAGCCGGGACTGCCTGGCGCGGCTGCCCGGCGTCCGGCTGGTCAACGCGTACGGGGTGACCGAGGCGGCCGTCACGTCCACGCTCTGCGAGATCACCCCGGCGGTGCTGGCCCCGGCGGGCGGGGTCGGGCCCGGCGCGGCCCCCGTCCCGATCGGCAAGCCGCTGCCGGGGGTGCGGCTGCACCTGCTGGACGCCCGGCTCAGCCCGGTGCGGCCCGGCGAGAAGGGCGAGATCTACCTCGGTGGCCCCGGCCTCGCCCGGGGCTACTGGCGCGCGCCCGGACTCACGGCGGAGGCCTTCCTGCCCGATCCCTACGCGCCCGTCCCCGGCGAGCGGATGTACCGCACCGGCGACGCCGGCCGCTGGCGGGCCGACGGCCAGCTGGAGATCCTCGGCCGCTTCGACGACCAGGTGAAGGTCCGCGGCTACCGGGTCGACCCGGCCGAGGTGGAGTCCGTGCTCGCCTCCCACCCGGACGTCCGGCAGGCCCGCGTCGCGGCCGACGGCAGCTCGGACGGCGCGCACGTGCTGACCGCCTACTACACGCTCGCCGGGCGCAACGGCTCCGGCGCCCAGGCCCGGCGGTCCCAGATCCGCGAGTACCTCGCCGAGCGGCTGCCGGACTTCATGGTCCCGGCCGACTTCGTCCTGCTCGACAGCATGCCGCTGACCGCGGCCGGCAAGATCGACCGGCGCGGGCTGCCGCGCACCGCGCCGCAACTCCAGCGGCGTGACGGCGACGGCGAGCGGCACGCGGTCGAGGCTCGCGGCGCCGACACCCGGGCCGACGTGGCCGACCGCGCCCGCCGCGGCGCGGGCTCGCTCCTCGACGGCAGCGGGAGCACGATCGAGCCCGCCGTCGCCCACCTCTGGTCCGAGCTGCTCGGCGTCGAGGAGGTCGGCCCGGCCGACGACTTCTTCGCCCTCGGCGGCAACTCGCTGCTCGCCATGGAGATGCTGGCCCGGGCCCGGATCATGTTCGGCATCGACGTCACCCGGATCCGCTTCCTCACCCGCTCCCTGCTGCGCGACGCCACCCTGCGCGCCTTCGCCACGGCCACCCAGGCCGCCCGCTCCGACCGCAACGGCTTCGGCGAGACGGCCGTCGACTGGACGGCCGAGGCCGAACTCGGCACCCCCGTCCGGCAGTCCTGGCGCCCCGCGCCCTCCCGGGCCGAGCCGGCCGAGATCCTGCTCACCGGCGCCACCGGCTTCTGCGGCGCCCACCTGCTCGACGCCCTGCTGGCCACCACCCGGGCACGCATCCACTGCCTGGTCCGCGCCCCCGACGAGGAGCACGCGGTGGAGCGCATCCGCGCCGCCCAGCAGCGGTACCTGAGGCAGGACGTGCTGGACAGCCGGGTGGTCCCGCTGGTCGGGGACCTCGCCGAACCGCTGCTCGGGCTGCCCCAGCACCGCTTCCAGTCGCTCGCCGAGAGCCTGGACGCGATCCACCACCTCGGCGGGCAGGTCAACTTCATCTACCCCTACCACCAGCTGCGCGGCCCCAACGTCGGCGGCACCCGGGAGATCGTCCGGCTGGCCGGGCACTCGCGGGGCATCCCGGTGCACTACCTCTCCACGCTCGCCGTGCTCGCCGGCTTCGGCCCGGCCGGCGTCGGCGAGGTGACCGAACGGACGCCGCTGGCCCACCCGGAGCGACTGGCGGTCGGCTACGTGGAGAGCAAGTGGGTCGCCGAGCAACTGCTGCACAACGCGGCGGCGGCCGGGCTGCCGGTCACCGTGCTGCGGACGAACGACGTCACCGGCGACCTCACCACCGGGGTGATGAACACCGGAACGGAGATCTGCGCGCTGATCAAGTACATGGCGGACAGCGGGAGTTGCCCGGACGTCCGGCTGCTGCTCGACTTCGTCCCGGCTGACCGGTTCAGCCTCGCCGTCGCGCACATCGCCCGCCACGCCCCCGCGATCGGCGAGGTCTACCACGTGACCTCGCCGCGCCCGGCCGCCCTCGTCGACCTCGCCGACCGGCTGCGGGAGCGCGGCCACCGGGTGGAGCAAGTCCCGTACAAGGCCTGGGTCGAGGACCTCGTCCGGTTCGCCGCCGGGCACCCCACCCACCCGATGACGCCGTTCGTCCCGCTCTTCGTGGACCGGAGCCCGGGTACCGAACTGTCCATCAGCGAGATGTACTTCCGACCGACGTTCCCGCTGTTCGACCGGGCCAACACAGAACAGGCCCTGGTGGGCAGCGGGATCGACCTGCCGGCGGTGGACGACGCGTTACTCGACCGCTACCTGGACCAGTTGACGGCGGAGGGCTTCCTGGCGCCCCCGCTCGGGGTGGTCCGCCGATGAGCGGGCCGGGCCCGGAGTCCGGGGCATCCGGTGCGTCCGGGGCGTTCGAGCGGCTGGACCTGCGGCGGGCGCCCGGGGACGGGCCGGTGGCGTTCGGCGCGGAGCTCGGGGCGGACGTGCTGCTGGCGGCCTACCACCGCGGGCTCTTCCCGATGCCCGCCGCCGACGACTACGCGAGCGCCTTCAACGAGGCCCGGTTCGAGGAGGCGGTGGCGGCGGGGGAGGTGGCGCTGCTGCCCGGCGCCGAGGACGACCCCTACGCGCTCGCCTGGTGGTCGCCCGACCCCCGCCCGGTGATCGCCCCGGGCGGGGTGCGCCTCGGGAGCCGGCTCGCCCGGCGGCTGCGCAACGGCCTGCACTGGTGGACCAGCGCCGACCGGGCCTTCGCACGCGTCCTCGCCGCCTGTGCGGAGGGGCGTCAACCACCGTGGCTCACTGAACAGTTGAGCACCACGCTGATCGAACTGCAGGAGCGCGGCGTCGCCCACAGCGCCGAGGTCTGGGAGGGCGAGGAGCTGATCGGCGGGGTCTTCGGGGTCGCCGCCGGCCCCGTCCTCAGCCTCGACTCGATGTTCCACCGCCGCCCCGACGCCGGCCGCGTCGCCGTCGCCGACCTCGCCGCCCGGTTCGCCGCGGCCGGCGGCCGGCTGCTGGACGCCCAGTGGGACACGCCCCACGTCCGCACCCTCGGCGCCACCGCCGTCCCGCGCGAGCACTACCTCAGCGCACTCGCGGCCCCGGCGGACGTCGGCCCGCTCCCCACCGGAGCGCTCCCGGCGGCCCGGCTGGGCTGAGGTGCGCCGCGGTCGGCGGGTGTGGGCCGCCGCCGGTCAGTCGGCGTCACCGGGCTGCTGCCGGTGCCGGTCCAGGACCTCGGTCAGTCGGGCCACCTCACGGTCCACCACGACGTGCTTGTCGTCCACGTACGGCAGCTGGACCTTCCGGCCGTCCCGGAGGTGGGCGTAGGTGAAGAACTGCGGTGCGCCCCGGCCCATGTGGGCGTTCGGGTTGGGCTGCTTGCGGATCTCCGCGATCTCGGCCCAGGCGAGCCGGCGGCGCCGGATCATCCCGCGGACCCTGATGCCCTCCCCGGTCACCACGGTCGCGGCCTGCGCGGCCGAGATGACCAGGAGCAGGCAGAGCCCCAGGATCAGCAGGGTGCCGGCGCCCTTCACCCCGGAGGAGAAGCCCTCGTCGGCCCAGAGCGGCAGCAGGGCGCCGAACGACAACAGCAGGATGGTGAACGCGAAGCCCCCGATCCGCGTGCTCGCCACCCGGTACTCGTGCGGAAGTCTCAGACTCTCGGTACTCATGCCGCCCACCCCTGACGAAGGTCATCCCCGGTAATCGACCGGTCTCGCAGTGTAGGGGCGCGGCCCGGCGGCCGACAGGGGTCGCGCACCGGCCGGGAGGGCCGGAACCGGACGACGAGGCCCCGCCCGGGAGGGTTCCCGTGCGGGGCCGGAGGTCGGTCGCGTGCGGCCGTCAGTACGGCTGGACGAGGACGTGGGCGGCGCCCGGGATGCCGACCTTCAGCAGCTCGTCCTCCTCCGGGGTGGTCGGCGTGCCGGTCTCCTGCTTCAGGACGGCCCGCGACAGCGCCTGCACCCACATCGCGCGCGGCCGACGGCGCTCCTCCCAGGCGGCGAGCGCGGCCGCGACGTCCCCGGCCGGGTCCTCGACGGCGTCCAGGCTCTGGGCCAGCACCAGCGCGTCCTCGACCGCCATCGCCGCACCCTGCGCCAGGTGCGGGGTGCTGGCGTGCGCGGCGTCGCCGGCCAGCACCACCCGCCCCACGTGCCACGGCTCCTCCACGCTGACCTGCGAGATCCGCGAGTAGACCACCGCGGCCGGGTCGGTGACCAGCGCCAGCGCCTCGGCGACCGGGCCGCCGAAGCCGGCCAGCCGCTCGGCCAGCTGCTCGTGGGCGCGCTCCGGGTCCGGGCGGAAGTCCTCCGGCTCGGCGAACACCGATCCCAGGTACATCAGGTCGTCGGTGATCGGGGTCAGCAGTGCCTTCGCCCGGAGGTTCCCGGCGGACATCACCACGCCCTGTACCTCGGGGGAACGCGGCAGCGTCACCCGCCAGTTGGCGAAGCCGGTGTACTCGGGCCGGTACGCCTCGCCGTACAGGCGCCGGCGCAGCGGCGAGCCGATGCCGTCGAAGCCGACCACCAGGTCGTACCGGTCGCGGTGACCGTCGGTCAGGGCGACGTCCACGCCCTCGCCGTCGTCGGTGAGGTCGGCGATCGTGGTGCCGAAGCGGAGGGTGGCGCCGGCCGCGGTGGCGGCGGCGCTCAGCACCTCGGCCAGGGCGGGGCGCGGTATGCCGTTGTTGGACGGGGCGTCGCCCATCCGCGGCTGCGGGATCTTGGCGAGGGTGGCACCGGCCGGGTCGCAGATGGTCAGCACCTCCCACTCGAAGCCGGCCGCCAGGCAGGCGTCCAGCACGCCGATCTCGCGCATCACGTGCAGGGCGTTGGAGGGCTGGATGATGCCGACGCCGAGCGCCTCCAGGCCGTCGCGCAGCTCGGCCACGTCGACCCGGTGGCCGCGCCGGGCGAGGGCGGTGGCCAGGGTCAGGCCGCCGATGCCGCCGCCGTGGATCAGTACGCGCAGGGGTGAGGTCATGACGGGGGGTCTCCCAAAGGGGTCGAAGCGGTCGGGGGCGGGGCGGGCCGGTTCAGCCGACGGGTGCGGGCCGGGCGCCGGAGAGGTCCATCAGGTGGTCGACCAGGGCCAGCAGCAGGTCGCGCCCGAATCCGCGCTCGCGCACGTCGCCGAGCAGCATCGGCACCTGCGGGTCGAGGTCGAGGGCGGCCCGGATCTCGTCCGGCGTCCGGGTGTTGTGGCCGTGGAAGCAGTTGATCGCCACCACGAACGGGATGCCCCGGCTCTCGAAGAAGTCGATCGAGGCGAAGCTGGTGTCCAGCCGGCGGGTGTCGGCGATGACGACGCCGCCGAGCGCGCCGTTCACCAGGTCGTTCCACATGAACCAGAAGCGCTCCTGCCCGGGCGTGCCGAACAGGTAGACCACCAGGTCGGGGCTGACGGTGATCCGGCCGAAGTCCAGGGCGACGGTGGTGGTGTCCTTGCTGTCCACGCCGGACAGGTCGTCCACGCCGACGCTGGCGCGGGTCAGGTACTCCTCGGTGCGCAGCGGGGCGACCTCGCTGACCGAGCCGACCAGGGTGGTCTTGCCGACGCCGAAGCCGCCCGCGATGAGGATCTTCACGGCGGAGGGCGCGGCGGTGGTGCCGGCTGCGGAGGGGGGAAGGGGTGCGGTCGGTGCCATGGTTCAGAGTCTCCGGAGTCCTTCGCGAACGGCCGTCAGCAGGCCGAGGTCCACGCCCCCGCCGGCCCGGGCCACCGACAGCGGGGCCCGGGCCAGCAGCAGGCCCTGGGAGATCAGGTCGCCCAGGAGGATCTTGGTGACCGAGACCGGCAGGTCCAGGGCGGCCGCCACCTCGGCGACGGCGGCCGGACGCCGGCAGCGGTCCAGGATCATCCGGTGCTCGGGCTGGAGCCCGCGCGGCCCCGGCCGGGAGGAACCCCGGGCCAGGACGGTGCGGGCCTCGTCCGTGACGGTGGTCAGCACCGTGATCAGGGTGAGGTCGTCGCGCTCGGGCGCGGTGCGGCCGCGGGTGATGGTGTATGGGCGCACCATCGTGCCGGCACCGTCGTCCTCGTCGGGCACCTCGCTCCAGTGCGGGATCACCGGGGCGTCACCCCCGGTTCCTGGCCGCGAAGGCGTCGAAGTCGCTGCGCACGGGCGTGCTCAGCTTCTGGCCGACCTGCTGGACCAGGGTGTGCATGGCCACCGACATCACCTCGGCGTCCACCTCCTGGGAGGCGACCACGGCCAGGTGGGTGCCCTGCGCGGCGGCGATGATGAACAGCCATACCTCGGACAGCTCGACGATCACCTGGTGCACCGGCCCGCCGTCGAACAGCTGGCCGACGCCCCGGGCGAGGCTCTGCTGGCCGGTCGCGACGGCGGCCAGCCGCTCGGCGTCGGCCCGCTCGATGGTGCGGGAGTGGCTGACGACCAGGCCGTCGTCGGAGAGCAGCACGGCGTTTCTGGTCCCGGCCACCGAGTCGACGAGTCCGTCCAGCAGCCAGTCCAGGTCCTGGTGGGTGGCGATCGTACGGTTCATGACTGGTCATCCGTCCTAGTGGTTCGGGGGTCCGCGGTGGGGAGGGCCCAGGGGGACGGGCCCGGCGCGGGAGTCGGGGAGCCGGCGGGTCCGGTGGGGGGTGCCGAGCGGGAGCCGCGGTCGGTGAAGACGCTCTGATCCGGGAGGTGGACCTCGCCGGAGTCCTGGCCGCGGGCCACCCGGGACTGCCGCTGGAACGCGCCGATCGCCGCGCCCGAGCGGCGCGGGGGGCGCTGGAACGCGCTCGCCGACCCGATCGGCGTGCCGAAGGAGCCCGGCATGCCCGGCGCACCGCTGACGCGCTCGCCGACGGCCTCCGGCGGCGGCGGGACGCGCAGCTCGGCGGCCAGGCTGGCCTGGCGGACCCGCTGCGGCAGCGGTGCCTGCCCGCCGGTCGGCTCGGTGAGCGGCACCGTCGACGCGTACTCGCGCCGCTCGGCGAGGCGGTAGTGGTCGGCGGGGCGGTACTGCTCGTCGGCGTAGGGGGCCTCGGCGGGCGACACCTTGGCGTAGGCGATGTCCGGGTAGGCGGGGGCCTGCGGAACCGGCGCGCCGATCGGGTCGGCGGCCACCCGGGCCGGTGCGTCGCCGGTCGGGGCCGGGTGGGCCTGGCCGAGGTCGGCGGGCGTGTCGTACCCGGTGGCGGCGGGGGCCGACGGGTCGTACGCGCCGCCGTGGGTCTCCGTCCCGTACCCGTCGGTGCGGTACCCGTCGGCGCCGTGGCCGCCGGTCCCGTACCCGGCCGCGCCGTAGCCGCCGGTGCCGTACCCCGCACTGCCGTAGCCGGCCGCGCCGTCGACCGGGGAGCTGTGCTGGACCGGCTGCTCCGGCTCCGGCGGCTGGATGTACTCGACGTGCGCGAACGCCTCGGCCGGGCTCGGCGCGGCGGCCGAGGAGACCAGGACGGTCTCCGGCGGCTCGATCGCCGGCGGCGTCGGCGTCGCGACCGCCGTCGCCACGGTGGCCTCGGGGTCCGTCGGCGCACTGTGCTCCGGGCCCGCGCCGAGGGCGGTCAGCCCCGCCTTGTGGGGACGCCGGGCGAGCGGGATCGGCTCGACCGGGGTGGCGTCCGGCAGTCCGGCGTCGCCGTCGATGACCAGCTCGTCGGGGACGAGCACGACCACCCGCGTGCCGCCGAAGGCCGACGGCCGGAACTCGATCTTCAGATGGGAGTTGGCGGCCAGCCGGGAGACCACGTAGAAGCCGAGGCGGATGTCGTCCGCCCGCGCCAGCACGTCCATCCGGGGCGGACGGCTCATCAGCTCGTTGGCCGCGTCGTACTGCTCGGGATCCATGCCGAGGCCGCGGTCCTCGATCTCCACCGCGAGCCCGCGGCCGACCATCGCGGCCCGGACCTCCACCGGCGTCGGCGGCTTGGAGAAGCTCGCCGCGTTCTCCATCAGCTCGGCGATCACGTGCGCGACCGGGCCGACCGCGCGCTCGGAGAGCCACGGGTGACCCTCGACGTCCAGCATGATCCGTCGGTAGTCCTGCACCTCGCTCTGCGCGGCCCGCAGGACGTCCAGCAGCGGGACGGGCTTGCGCCAGCGCCGCTGCGGCTGGCCGCCGGCCAGGATGACCAGGTTCTCCTCGTAGCGGCGCAGCCGGGCGGTGAGGTGGTCGAGGTCGAACAGGCCCTCCAGCACCTCCGGGTCCTCGTGCTTGCGCTCCAGCTCGTCCAGCTTGCGCAGCTGCTGGCCGATCAGCAGCTGGGTGCGGCGGGCGATGCGCTGCAGCAGCCGCTCGAAGCCGCGGTGCTGGTCGGCCTGGCGGACGGAGGTCTCCAGCGCGGAGGTGCGGGCCAGGTTGAGCGCCTGGCCGAGGCGGGCCAGCTCGTCGGTGCCGTTGCCGTGCGGGTCGGCGGTGATGGCCCGGCTCTCGGCCTCGACGTCGACCTGCTCGCCCCGCGAGAGGCGCTCCACCACCTCGGGCAGGGTCCGCTCCAGCTCCTGGGCCTGGGTGTGCAGTTCCTTGATCCGGCGGCGCAGCGAGCGGGTCAGCCGCCAGCTGGTGAGGATCACCGCGACGACGGCGATCAGGCCGATCACGGTGGTCAGCACGAAGGCGGTGAGCAGGGAGAGGAAGGATCCCTTGCCGACCTCGACGATGCCGTCGGTGCGGGTCTCGATCGCCGTCACCAGCGCCGGGTTGAGCTGGTCGAGCGCCTGGCGCCACTGGTCCTGGGAGGCCGGGAGCCTGACGGCGCCGCTCGGGTCCGCCGGGGTGGCCCTGATCAGCGCCTGTTCCACGGCGGCCTTGGCCTGCCAGGCCGGGCTGTTCATGACGTCCTGCCAGACCGCGGCCTCGCCGGCCGGGATGTAGGGGACGACCTGCACGGTGAAGAGGTGCTCCTGCGCGCCGATCGCCTGCTGGACCTGCTGGTAGTCGCCGGCGCCGAGCTTGCCGGACGGCCAGCCGCGGGCCAGCAGGGCGTCCTCGCGGGCCAGCATCTCCTTGGCCCAGAAGGCGTCCACCAGCGTCTTGGAGATCCAGGTGACCTCGCCGTTGTCGACGTGGCTCAGCGCGGTGAACAGCCGCAGGTCGACCGCGATCAGGTCGGTGTAGTACGCGAAGGCCGTCTGCTGGTCGACGCCGGCGCGGTCGATCGCCGCCCGCTGCTCCGCCAGCCGGCCCATCGCCTGCCGCGCCTCGGTGACCGCGGTGCGCACCTCGGAGGGCGCGCTGTCGGCGGTCTCGTCGGAGAGCGCCTGGAACTGGCGCACCGCGTCGTCGGTGAGCTGACGCTGGCGGCGCAGCGCGTCGGTGACGCTGCCGGGCCGGGCGAGCGCCTCGGCGCTGAGCCGGCGCTCCTCCTGGAGGTTGTAGTAGACGTGGTTGGACGGCTGCCCGGCCTTCTGGGCCAGCAGGCCCTGGGCCGCCTGGCGTTGGAAGTCGAGGAAGGTCTGGCCGCTGGTGACCGCCCAGAGGGCGGCGAGGGCGAGACTGGGGACGACGGCCAGGACGAGCAGCGCCGTCCGCAGGGACAGGCGCGGACGCCTGCGGGGGGACTTCGGCGTCGGGGGCCGCCGATTCGCACGCGCGCGCAGAGCTGACTCCTTGGGACTGGCGGCCGGCCTGGTGGGGTCGAACCGTCCGGGGGCACGAGCTTTTGACGAAGTGATACTAGTCAT
Source organism: Kitasatospora sp. NPDC058218 (assembly GCF_042882445.1). Lineage (NCBI taxonomy): Bacteria > Bacillati > Actinomycetota > Actinomycetes > Kitasatosporales > Streptomycetaceae > Kitasatospora > Kitasatospora sp. NPDC058218. Next base: position 155,748 of record NZ_JBHVWC010000010.1, read on the forward strand.
ACGGTGTGATAGGAGTGAAAACCCGTTCGCTGCCTGGACGGTGTGCGCACACAGCCTTAACACACTGTCATCGAACCGTTAATGATCAGTGAACGAAGGGGCCGTGCGGGGAAAGGCCTCCCGGGGGTTCCCGCAGTCGGACGCCGAGTGGCGTGATCGTATGCGGAGCGTGCACCGCCGACTGCCCGGAGAACCGGCCGACCGGTGCCCGACCGGGGCGTCCGCGGGTGCCCGACGCCGCTGTGCGGGGCCCGGGCCGACGCCGGTCCGGGGCGTCGGCGGCCGTGTGGAGCGGGTGCGAGCGGGCGGTTCAGGTCGCGAGCAGGCGGGTCAGGGTCGCCTCCAGCTCCTCCGCCAGGACCTGCCCGGCGCCCTCGGCATCGCGTCGGCGGACGGCCTCCACCAGCTCCGCATGGGTCGCCCAGCCGTGGTGCGGATCGCCCTCGCGCAGCCCCAGCAGTCCGACCAGGTCGACCAGGCGCTCCCGCAGGACCGGGACGAACTCGGCGAACAGGTCGGAGAGCACCGGGTTGTGAGCGGCCGCCACCACGGCGGCGTGCAGGGCGATGTCCGCGTCCACGAAGGTGGCGTCGTCCGCCGTGCCGGCCGCGTGGCGGGCGGTCAGCGCCCGGTCGAGCGCGGCCACGTCGGCCTCGTCGTGCCGGACGGCGGCCAGCCGGGCCGCCTTGACCTCGATCATCGCCCGGACCTCGTACACATGCGCCAGCTCGGCCTTGCGCAGCCGCGCCGACCAGTCCTCGCCGGGCCGGTCCGCCGTCACGAAGACGCCCGCGCCCTGGCGGCTCTGCACCATGCCGGCCCCCGCCAGCGCGCGCAGCGCCTCCCGGACGGTCGAGCGGCCGACGCCCAGCTCCTTGGCCAGGGCCACCTCGCCGGGGAGCTTGCCGCCCACCGGCCACTGTCCGGACGTGATCTGCTCGGCGATCCGCCGGGTCGCCTGGTCGACCAGGGGGGAGGGGCGCAGGGGGTCGAGCGGAGACATCGCGTTCACCTGTCAGGTTGTCTGAGGAGTTGATGCAGGGCTACGGTACCCCGCATGAAGTCGTGGAGTCTCCTTCCCGGCTGCCTCCGCGGCGGCCTTCTCGGTGGCCGCAGCGGGGTCTGACCGGACCGGCACCCCGCTGCGGGTCGCCGTGCCGCCGGTCCGCCTTCCGGTGCCAACCCCGTGACGAAGGACCTCCACCATGCGATTTCCCACGCTCCGCACCCCTGCCGGCCCCGTCCCGGCCGGCGCTCCCGACTGGAACCCGCAGCGCGGCAGCGCCATGCCGTACCACCGCTACCGGCCCGCCCACGAGCGCGTCGAGCTGCCCTCCGGCGACCGGCGGCAGTGGCCCTCCCGCCGGATCGAGCAGGCCCCGCTCTGGGTGCCCGTCGACCTGCGGGATGGCAACCAGGCGCTGGCCGAGCCGATGGACCCGGCGCGCAAGCAGCGGATGTTCGACCTCTTCCTGGCCATGGGCTTCAAGGAGATCGAGGTCGGCTACCCCTCCGCCAGCCGGACCGACTTCGACTTCGTCCGCCGGCTGGCCACCACTCCCGGAGCCGTCCCCGAGGACGTCACCGTCGTGGTCTTCACCGCCGCCCGCGCCGACCTGATCGAGCGGACCTTCCGGTCCGTCGAGGGCCTGCCCCGGGTCGTCGTCCACCTCTACACCGCCACCGCGCCGATCTGGCGCGACGTCGTGCTCGGCCGCGGCCGCGAGGAGGTGCGCGACCTGATCACCGAGGCCGCCGAGCTGATGGCCCGGCTGGCCGGGGACCGCCCGGGAGTGCGCTTCGAGTTCTCGCCGGAGGTGTTCAACCTGACCGAGCCGGACTACGTCCTGGAGGTCTGCAACGGTCTCACCGGGCTGTGGGACGCGAGCCCCGACCGGCCGGTGATCCACAACCTGCCCGCCACCGTCGAGATCGCCACCCCCAACGTCTACGCCGACCAGATCGAGTACGTGCACCGCCACCTGGCCCGGCGCGAGGCGGTGATCCTCTCCGTCCACCCGCACAACGACCGCGGCACCGGCGTCGCCTGCGCCGAACTCGCCCTGCTGGCCGGCGCGCAGCGGGTCGAGGGCTGCCTGTTCGGCAACGGCGAGCGGACCGGCAACGTCGACCTCGTCACGCTGGCGCTCAACCTGCACACCCAGGGCATCGACCCGATGGTCGACTTCTCCGACATCGACGAGATCCGGCGCACCGTCGAGCACGTCAACCGGCTGCCCGTGCACGAGCGCCACCCCTATGCCGGCGACCTCGTGCACACCGCCTTCTCCGGCACCCACCAGGACGCCATCAGGAAGGGGTTCGCGCACCACGCCGAGGCGGCGGCCGACCTCGGCCTGCCGCCGGGCCGCGCCCCGTGGTCCGTCCCCTACCTGCCGATCGACCCGGCCGACCTCGGGCGGGACTACGAGGCGGTGATCCGGGTCAACAGCCAGTCCGGCAAGGGCGGCATCGCCTACCTGCTGCAGGCCGGGCACGGGCTGGAGCTGCCCCGGCGGCTGCAGATCGAGTTCGCCCGGGTGGTCCAGGAGTCCGCCGACGACAGCGGGCGCGAGGTCGGCGCCGACGAGCTGTACGCGCTGTTCCGCTCCCACTACCTGGACGCGGCCCCGGCCGTCGACTGGCGCACCGGGGAGGAGGCCGACGTCCACTGGGCCGAGGTCGACGGGCACCGGGGCGAGGGCAACGGCCCGCTGGACGCCGTCACCGCGGCCCTGCGTGCCGCCGGTACGGCCGTCGACATCCTCCGGTTCACCGAGCACGCCGTCCGCAGCGGGCCGGACAGCGACGCCGTCGCCTATGTCGAGGCCCGGGTGGCGGGAGGTGTGGTCTGGGGCGCCGGCCGGGACTCCTCCGTCCTCGCGGCCGGGGTCCGGGCCGTCCTGAGCGCCGTCGGCCGGGCGGCCCGGGGGCAGGGGAGGATGCCGGTATGACACCCACCCTCCCCACCCGGAGCCAGGCGGTCGCCGACGCCCTCGCGGCGGCCGGACTGCCCGGCGAGATCCAGGTGCTGCCCGACTCCGCCCGCACCGCCGCCGAAGCGGCCGACGCCCTCGACTGCGAGGTCGGTGCCATCGCCAACAGCCTGGTGTTCAGCTGCGACGGCGCGCCGCTGCTGGTCATGACCAGCGGTGCCCACCGGGTCGACACGGCTTACCTGGCCGGGCGGTTGGGCACCGGCCCGATTGTCCGGGCGAGCGCCGCCGAGGTCCGCGAGGCCACCGGCCAGGCCATCGGCGGCGTCGCCCCGGTGGGTCACCCGGCCCCGCTGCGCACCGTGGTCGACGTGGCGCTGGCCGGGTACGAGCTGCTCTGGGCGGCCGCCGGGCACCCGCACACCGTGGTGCCGATGACTTACGACGAGCTGCTCCGGCTCACCGGTGGCACGCCGTCCGCGGTGGTCGCGCCGTAGACCCCGTCGGGCCGCGTCGGGGCCGCCGGCCGCCCCTCGGCGCCTCGCACGGGCGTGGTGTCAGGGGGCGGGCGGTGGCCCCGATTTCGCCTTTCGATCATCCGTTGGTAGTTTCTTCCTTGTCGGCAGGCCGAGATCGCGGAAGTGATCGCAGGTCAGGCCGGTCAGGCGTCGGTGGTGCAGTGGTAGCACGCCCGCTTTCAGCGGGAAGGGTTCGTTCGATTCGGGCCCGGCGCTCGATGGACAAGGGCGGGAGTCGTCAGCGACTCCCGCCCTTGTCGTGCTGCCCCGGGCCGTTCGGTCTCCTGGCCCTGCTGCCCCTTGCGCTGCCGCCCCGGGCCCGAGGCCCGCGCCACGACGACGAGGAACAGCCCGCACGCCGTCACGAGCAGCCAGCCGGGCCGCGAGGCGCCGGCCAGGTCGTCGGGGGCGACCCCCACCACCAGGCCCCCCGCGACCGCGATGCCGATCGCCGCGCCGACCTGACGCGCGGTCGAGGTGATCGCCCCGGCCACACCGGCCCGGGCCGGCGGCAGACCGCCGACCGCGGTGTTGGTGATCGGCGCGTTGGCGAAGCCGAAGCCGACACCGATGAGCAGGTAGGCCGCCAGGAGCAGCGGGACGGGGGTGTCCCGGCCGAGATCCACCAGGCAGAGACCGCCGGCGGCGATGAAGGCCCCCGCCAGCAGGAGCGGACGTCGCGGCCCGAGCCGCCCCACCAGCGCGCCGGACCACGGCGCGCACACGGTGGCCCCGAGCGCCATCGGCAGCGTCGCCGCGCCGGTCGCGAGCGCCGTCCAGCCACGGGCGTGCTGGAGGTAGAGGGTGTTGAGCAGCAGGCTCACGTTCAGCGCGACGAACAGGGCCACGGCGCCCAGGGCCGCCATCGCGAACGGTGCCCGGCGAAAGAGCGCGAGGTCCATCAGGGGCTCGGGCCGACGCAGCTCCACCCGGGCGAACCCGGCGCTCGCCAGCGCCGCCACGGCGCAGCCGGCCACCACGAGGGGCGAGGTCCAGCCGATCCGGGGCGCCTCGATGAGGACGGCGACCGAGGTGCCCAGGGCCAGGACGAGCAGCAACTGGCCGGGTAGGTCGAGCCGCCGGGCGCGCTGTCCGCGCGACTCCGGCACGTACACCGCGACCAGGACGAGGGCGGCGAGGACGACCGGCGCGTTGATCCAGAACACCGAACGCCAGCCGAACGCCGCGATGAGCGCCCCGCCGGTGACCGGCCCCGCCGCCATGCTGAGGCCGAAGACGGACGCCCAGACGCCGATCGCCCGGGCCCGCTCGCGCGGGTCGGGCATCGTGTTCACCACGATCGCCAGGGCCACCGGGCTCAGCATCGAGGCCCCGACCCCCTGGGCGGCCCGGGCCGCGACGAGCAGGCCGAGCGACGGGGCCACCGCGCACGCGAGGGAGGCGAGGCCGAAGACGACCAGCCCGCACTGGAAGACGCGCCGCCGCCCGAAGCGGTCCGCGAGGGCGCCGGCGGAGATCAGCAGACCGGCCAGGACCACCGTGTAGGCGTCCACCACCCATTCCAGGCCGCTGGTGCCCACGCCCAGCCCGCGTCCGATCTCGGGCAGGCCGACGTTGACGATGGTGGTGTCCAGGCCGACCAGGAACATGCTCAGCGCACAGACGGCCAGCACCGTCCATCGTCGGCGGGTGCTCGGTACGGCTCGATCAGCCAGGATTGTCGTGGTCACGGGCCCACCTTCGGTTCGGTATCGTCTGCGGCCCCATGCTCGGACCGGGTGGCAGCACCGGCCCAGGAACTTTGCGAAGACTGCAAAACCGCTCCGGTCCACCCGATGGACCGGATGGACCGGAGGAGCCCCCATGCACCGCACCGACCCCGTGGACGGCGTGGACCCGGTGGATCCGGTGGGAGCCGCGGACACCGACGTCGAGGAGATCCTCGCCGGCATCGGGCCACGCCTGCGGGCCCTGCGCCGCGACCGCGGGCTGACCCTGGAGGCCCTCGCGGCGGCCACCGGGATCTCGGTGAGCACGCTGTCGCGCCTGGAGTCGGGCAAACGGCGCCCCACCCTCGAACTGCTCATCCCGCTGGCGCGCACCCATCGCGTCGCCCTGGACCAGCTGGTCGCGGCGCCGGCCACCGGCGACCCGCGGCTCCACCTCAAGCCCCACCACAAGGAGCCGGGCAACGTCCTGGTGCCCCTGACGCAGTACCCGGGCCGGGTCCAGGTCTTCAAGCAGGTGCTCGCCCACCGCGAACCGAAGCTCGTGACCCACGGCGGCTACGAATGGCTCTACGTGCTCGCCGGTGAACTCCGCCTCATCCTCGGCGAACGCGAATTCACCCTCCGCCCCGGCGAGGTGGCCGAGTTCGACACCGGTGAGCCGCACTGGTTCGGCCCCGCCGGCGCGCACGCGGTGGAGATCCTGCACCTGTTCGGCCCGCGCGGCGACCAGGCCGTCGTCCGCACCGGCCCGTCGACGACGACCCCGTGACCGCCGGGCGGCGCCGATTCGGCGGCGCCGCCCGGCGGTCGGGTGTCTGCGGACCCTAGATGCCGAAGGCCGCGGCCCAGCGGACCGTGCCGGACGGCAGCGGGTGCCGAGCGTCCAGGCTCAGCGCCATCCACGCCTCGTCGGGCGCGTCGACGGTGAGGACCAGCCCGTGCGCGGAGGCCCGGACGAAGCCGAACCGCGGGTAGTACGACGGGTGCCCGAGCAGCACGACGAAACGCTCGCCCATGCTCCGGGCGGCGTCGAGCGCGGCCAGGACCGCGGCGGACCCGGCGCCGCGACGCTGGTGGTCCGGATGCACGGAGACCGGGCCCATGGCGAGCGCCGGGACGTCACCGACGAACGCGCGGCTGAGCACGACATGGCCGACCGGGGTGCCGGCCGGGTCGGTGGAGACGAGCGAGAGGCCGTCGATCCAGCCCTCGTCGGTGCGGAGCGCGGCGAGGACGTCGGCCTCCATGGGCCGGCCGAACGCCGCACGGGTGAGGGCCTGGACGGCCGGGACGTCGGCGTCGGTCTCGACGCGGGTGAGCCAGGAGGAAGCGGGAGAAGACATGGTGAAACCCTTGGGGTGAAGGGCCTGGCCCGGCGCCGGAGCACCCCGCGGCACGCGGGGAGCGGAACGGTCAGACCAGGGCCCGGGGGATGAGAACGGTCGTCCGGGCGCTGCGCGGCACGGGCGCAGCCGTCGTCACCGTGGCCACCGTCTCACCTCCCCGTCTCTCTCGTCGTCCTGCGTCCGGTACGGACCGGGCGAACGTAACACGGACCGGCCGGCGGGCGCCCCCGATTATTCGCCGGGGGCCCGGCGGGGACGGACCGGGTCAGCCGGTGCGCGTCAATGCGGACCGACCGGCAAATAATTTCCGGTGCACCCGTCGGATGGCGGTCTGTCCAGTTATGCGAGGCGGCAAAAATCTTCCGGTTGACAGTCGTCGCAGCGTATTGAATTCTTTCAATCGCCGGGGAGGCGCGCAGCTCTTCGGACCGATTGCGAGGGGCTCCGGGGGGCCGGCAGGGCCAGCGGTGCAGGGACCACTGGATCAAGCGAGCGGCCGAACGGTCGAGTCCGACCTGTTCGGACGGCAGGCCGGACGCGGTTTCCACGAGTACGCCTGATCGCCCGGAATTGACGATGCCGATAAAGGCCCGGTCTTGGGCCCGGTATTACCGTACCGAAATTCAACAAGGAATCTGGCGTGCACTCATACATGAACATCAAGAAGTCCGCGCGGATCAGCCACGACTTCTGGGAGGTCACCGCCGAGGCCGGGATGTTCGACATCGTGGTGTCCGGCCTCGGTGACGGGCGGCACCGGGCGCTGGCGGACGGCCACGAGTTCGTGAACATGTCGTCGTACTCCTACCTCGGCCTGGACACCCACCCGCGGATCGTGCGGGCGGCCGCCGACGCGGTGCTCGCCGAAGGAGCGCTCAACAGCTCGACCTCGCGGATGCGGATCCGCTTCGGCTCGCTGCGGGACGCCGAGACGGCGCTCTCCGAGCTGTTCGACGTCGAGGCGCTGACCGTGGCCTCCTGCGCCGCGGCCGCCTGGGCGAGCCTGCCGCTGCTGGCCTCCGGACTGCTGACGGACGGCGTCCCGCCGCTGATGGTCTTCGACAAGAACGCGCACTTCTGTCTCAACGCGATGAAGCCCGCGGTGGCCGACGAGGCCGAGATCGTCACCATCGGGCACAACGACGTGGACGCGCTGGAGGACCTCTGCCGCAAGCACCCGCAGGTCGCCTACGTCGCCGACGGCGTCTACAGCACCGGCGGGGCCGCGCCCATCCCCGAACTGCTGCGCCTCCAGGAGAAGTACGGGCTCTTCCTGTTCTTCGACGAGGCGCACGGGGTCTCCACCGTCGGCGAGCGCGGCCGGGGCGCGGTGCTGGAGGCGATGGCGGCCAACGGCGGGATGAACGACCGCACGCTGATCATCACCTCGCTCAACAAGGGCTTCGGCGCCTCCGGCGGCGCGATCTTCCTCGGTCCGGGCGGTTCGCAGCAGCGCCGGGACACCGCGCTGCGCAACGGCGGCCCGCTGATGTGGTCGCAGCGCATCAACACCGCCGGCCTGGGCGCGATCACGGCCTCGGCGCAGCTGCACGACTCCCCGGAGCTCAAGGAGCTCCAGCAGGGGCTCCAGGACAACATCGCGCTCTTCGACTCCCTGGTGGAGACCTCCTTCAACGGTGACGGCCTGCCGATCCGCTTCGTGGACATCGGCTCCGAGGACGCCACCATCCGCCTCGCCGGGACGCTGCTGGAGCGCGGCTACTACACCTCGCCGATCTTCTTCCCGGTGATCGGCCGGGGCAAGGCCGGCCTGCGGCTGATGCTGCGCGCCAACATGGCCGAGGCCGAGATCCGCGACTTCTGCGGCGCCCTGAACGAGGGCCTGCGGGCCGAGGCGGCGCGCGAGCCGGGTCAGGAGCAGCCCCGATGACGGCCCTGCGCTCGCACATCGACTCCTCCACCGAGGTGTTCCGCCGCAACGTCGCGGCCTTCGACGAGAAGCGGCAGGTCATCGCCCGGGCCCGGGCCGCCGCCGTCGCCGGCGGGGACGAGCGCTCGCGCCGGCGCCACACCGAGCGCGGCAAGCTGACGGCCCGCCAGCGGGTCTACCAACTGCTCGACCCGGGCACGCCGTTCATGGAGCTGGGCCAGCTGGCCGGGCACGAGGTCTACGACGAGCACGTGCCCTCGGCCGCGCTGGTCACCGGCATCGGCATGGTGAGCGGCCGCCCGGTGGTGGTCTTCGCCAACGACGCCACCGTCAAGGGCGGCAGCTACTTCCCGCTGACGGTGGAGAAGCAGCTCCGGGCCCAGCTGGTGGCCCGGGAGAACGGCCTGCCCTGCATCTACCTGGTGGACTCCGGCGGTGTCTACCTGCCGCTCCAGGAGCAGCTGTTCCCCGGCGAGTACCACCTGGGCCGGATGTTCCGCAACATCGCCGAGATGTCGGCGCTCGGCCTGCCGCAGATCGCCGCGGTGATGGGCAGCTGCACGGCCGGCGGCGCCTACATCCCGTCGATGTGCGACGAGACGGTGATCGTGCGCGGCACCGGGACGGTGTTCCTGGGCGGCCCGCAGCTGGTGCGCGCGGCCACCGGAGAGGTGGTGGACGCCGAGACGCTGGGCGGCGCCGACCTGCACACCCGGGTCAGCGGGGTGGCCGACCACCTCGCCGAGAGCGACGAGCACGCGCTGGCGATCGTCCGCGAGATCATGGCGCGCGACGGCCGCCCGGCCCTCGCCCCGCCGCCACGGGCCCCGCGCCCGCCGCTGTACGACCCGGCGGAGCTGCCCGGCATCGTCAGCGCCAGCCTGCGCGAGCACATCCCGGCCCGGGACATCCTCGCCCGGCTGTTGGACGGCAGCGAACTCACCGAGTACCGGGCGCGGTTCGGCCCGACCATCGTGTGCGGCACCGGCCACGTCGGCGGCTACCCGGTGGGCGTGGTGATCAACGACGGGGTGCTGTTCCCGGAGAGCGCCCAGAAGGCCGCCAACTTCATCGAGCTCTGCACCCAGCGCGACATCCCGCTGCTGTTCCTGCACAACATCAACGGCTTCATGGTCGGCGCCGAGTACGAGGCCGACGGCATCGCCAAGCACGGCGCCAAGCTGGTCAACGCGGTCTCCACGGCCAAGGTCCCCAAGTTCAGCCTGGTGATCGGCGGCAGCTACGGCGCCGGCAACCTCGCCATGTGCGGGCGCTCGATGGGCCCGCGGCTGATGGCCATGTGGCCGAGCGCCAAGTCCACCGTCGTCGGCGCCGAGCAGACCGCGACGGTGATGGCGCTGATCCGCGGCGACCAGCTCGCCAAGGAGGGCAAGGTCCTCTCCCCCGAGGAGGAGGAGTCGATCCGGCGCCCCATCATCGAGACCTACGAGCGCCAGTCCCACCCGCTCTACTACGCCGCCCGGATGTGGGTGGACGCCGTGGTGGACCCGACCGAGACCCGTGAGTGGCTGGCGCTCTGCCTGGCCATGTCGGCCGACGCCCCCAAGCAGGAGACGCGCTTCGGCGTGTTCAGGATGTGATGACGAAATGATCAAGCGTGTCCTGATCGCCAACCGTGGCGAGATCGCCCGGCGGATCGCCCGTACCTGCCGCCGGCTCGGCATCGAGTACGTCGCGGTCCACTCCGACGCCGACCGCTCCTCGGCCCACCTGGCGGGCGCCGTCGAGCGGGTCCGGATCGGCCCCGCCGCGGCCGCCGAGAGCTATCTGCACGTCGACGCGCTGGTCGACGCCGCCGTCCGGACCGGCTGCGACGCCGTCCACCCCGGCTACGGCTTCCTCTCCGAGCACCCGGGCTTCGCGGCGGCCGTCGCCGAGGCCGGGCTGGTCTGGGTCGGCCCGGACGCCGCGACGATCACCGCGATGGGCGACAAGTCGACCGCCCGCGCGCTGATGGCCGCCGCCGGCGTCCCCGTCCTGCCCGGCTCCGGCACGGCCACCGAGTCGGAGCAGGAGATCCTGGCCGACGCCGAGCGGATCGGCTACCCGGTGATCCTGAAGCCCGTCGCGGGCGGTGGCGGCAAGGGCATGCAGGTGGTCCGCGCCGCCGCCGACCTGCCCGGGGCGGTGGCCGAGGCCGTCCGCCTGGGCCGCAGCAGCTTCGGCGACGGCCGGCTGCTCGTCGAGCGGTACGTGGAGCGGCCCCGCCACATCGAGGTGCAGGTCTTCGGTGACGGGCACGGGAACGTGGTGCACCTCTTCGAGCGCGAGTGCTCGCTGCAGCGCCGCCACCAGAAGATCGTCGAGGAGGCCCCGGCCGCCAACCTGCCCGACGCCGTCCGGGCGGAGCTGCTGGAGGCCGCCGTCCGCGGTGCCCGGTCGCTCGGCTACGTCAACGCCGGCACCTTCGAGTTCATCCTGGACGCGGCGGACCGCTGCTACTTCCTGGAGGTCAACACCCGGCTCCAGGTGGAACATCCGGTCACCGAGGAGATCACCGGCATCGACCTCGTGGAGTGGCAGCTGAGAGTCGCCGACGGGCAGCGACTACCGCTCGACCAGCACGAGATCACCGCCACCGGCCACGCCGTCGAGGTCCGCGTCTACGCCGAGGACCCGGCCGACGGGTTCCGGCCCGCGCCGGGCCGGGCGGCCGCCGTCCGCTGGCCGGCCGGCGTCCGGGTGGAGGCGGCCTTCGACGACACCGGGTCGGGGTACGACGCGGCCTCGGCCGGCTCGGCGGGCCCGGGCGCGCTCCTGGACGGGTCGCTCCTCGACGGGTCGGTCGGCACCGGGTCGGTCGGTGGCCTCGGCGGCAGCGCCTTCGACGGAGGGGCCTTCGACGGCGGGGCTTTCGGCGGCGGGGCCGAGGTCCCGGCGTTCTACGACCCGATGTTCGCCAAGCTGATCGCCCACGGCCCGGACCGCCCCAGCGCCCTGCGCCGGCTGCTCCCGGCCGTCCGCGACACCGCCCTGCCCGGGCTGACCACCAACCTCGGCTTCCTCGCCGAACTCCTCCAGGCACCCGCCGTGGTCGCCGGGCGGATGGACACCCACCTGGTGGACACCCTGGTCTCCGGCCCGGCCGGGCGGCGGGAGCAGGGCGAGCCGGCCGGCCCCGCGCACCGGACCGACCGCGTCCTGGCCGCCGCGGCCTGTGCGGCGGCGATGCAGATCCCGCCCGTCGGCGAGGCCCCGACCTCCCCGTGGCACGGCGCCGTCGGCCCGTTCGACCGTCACCGGCTGGACCCGGTCGCGCCGTTCGGCCGGGTCGTCCTGCGCCACGGGCGGCGGACGGTGCAGGCCGGGCTGACCGGGCGGCGCGGCGGCGCCGTCGACGTCCAGGTGGAGTCCACCCCGTTCACCGTCACCCTCGCCGCCGTGCCGGGACACCCCGGCCTGTTCCGGGGCACCGTCGGCGACCGGCGCTGGACCGGCCTGCGCAGTGCGGCCGGTTGGGAGCTCTCCGTCGACGGGCACCGGGTGGCGCTGGCCGCCCAGAGCTTCGCCGAGGGCGGCTCCGGCGCCGCCGACAACGCCGTGAAGTCGCTGATGCCGGGCACGGTGGTCGGGCTGCTCTGCGAGGTCGGCGACCGGGTCGAGGAGGGGGACGCCCTCGTCATCGTCGAGGCGATGAAGATGGAGAACCGCATCCTCGCCCCGTTCTCGGGCGTCGTCACCGGGATCCGGTGCGCCGTGCGCGACCTGGTGGCGACCGAACAGGTGCTGGTCGAGCTCGAAGCCGACGCCGAAGCCGCCTGAACCCGCTGTACTTCCTGCCCAGTTGAAGCACCACCCCCGCACCACGCACGCAAGGAGCCCTCGTATGCCCGCAGAACCAACCCCCCTGAAGCTGCTGCTGGTCGGCGGGGTACGGGCGGTGCCGCTCGGCCTCGACATGGCGAAGCTCGCCCTGGACCAGGCCCACGCGCGCGGGCTGCGGACCCACCTGACCAACCAGGAGGCCGTCCTCGCCGCCACCCCCGGGGTGACCGAGCAGGCCGGCGCCGTGGCGGCGGTGGACTTCGCCCGCCCCGGCGAGGCCGCCGCCTGGGCGCGCGACCGGGCCGGCGAGGGCGAGCGCTTCGACGCCGTCCTCGCCCTGCAGGAGATGGCCCAGGTGGCCGCCGCCGAGACCGCCGAGGCCCTGGGCCTGCCGGGCAACCCGCCGGAGGCCGTCCGGCGGGTGCGCACCAAGGACGCCTGCCGGGCCGCACTGGCCGCCGCCGGCTTCCGGCAGCCCGCCGTCGAACTCTGCGCCGACGAGGCGCAGGCGGCCGCCTTCCTGCGCGGGTCCACCGGGCCCTGGATCGTCAAGCCCCGTGACGCGATGGGCAGTACGGGCGTCAGCCGGATCACCGGACCGGACGGACTGCCGGCCGCGATCGCCCTGCTGCCCGGACAGGGGCCGTTCCTGGTCGAGGAGTTCGTCCAGGGGGCCGAGTACAGCGTCGAGGGCCTCTTCCTCGGCGGCGAGCCGGTCGTCCTCGCGGTGACCGAGAAGGAGAAGGTGGAGCCGCCGTTCTTCGTCGAGGTCGGCCACATCCTCCCGGCCGAACTCCCGGATGCCCGAAGCGAGGAGATCGAGCGTCAGGTGAAGGCGGCGCTCGCCGTCCTGGGCCTGCGCACCGGCGCCTTCCACGTCGAGCTCTGGCTGAGCCCGGACGGGATCGTGCTCGGCGAGGTGCACGGCCGGTTCGGCGGCGACTGGATCCACCGGATGCTCGCCCACGTCGTCCCCGGCCTGGAGCTGTTCGGCCTCATCTACGACGACCTGCTCGGCCTCCCGGGCGCCGCCGCCGCGCCGGCGCCGACCCGGGCCGCCGCCGCCCGCTACCTCACCCCGCCGCCCGGCCTGGTCACCGCGGTCGAAGGGTGGGCGGAGGCCGCGGGGCACCCGGACGTGCTCTACGCCGACCTCGCCGTCGCGCCCGGCGGCACCGTCCGGCCGCTGCGCACCTCCGGGGACCGGGTCGGCGTGATCGTGGTCGGGGCCGACACCCCGGACCAGGCCCGCAAGCTCGCCCGCGAGTTGGCCGACTCCGTCCGCTTCACCGTGGAGCCCGCTCGTACGGTGGCGCCCGCATGACGCGCACGGACGCCCCGCCCCGGGCCGCCGGCCTGCTGTGCCGGCTGACCGCCACCCTGCTGCCCGGCTCGCGACAGGGCCGGATCATGGCCGCCGGCACCACCGTGGACGCGGTCGCCAACGGCCTGTACCTGGCCACCGCCACGCTCTACTTCGTCCGCTACCTCGACATCACCGCGGTCGCGGTCGGGACGGCGATCGCCGCCGCCAACATCGCCGGGCTGCTCAGCCCGCTGGTCTTCGGGCCGATCGCGGACCGGTTCGGCGCCCGGCCGGTCTACGTGGCGCTGACGCTGGTCCGCGGGGTCGGCTTCATCGGGTACGCCCTGGTCGGCAGCTACGCCGGCTACCTGGCCGTCACCTGTGTGACCATCGCCGCCGCCCGGGCCTGCTCGCCGCTGCTCCAGGTGATCGTCGGCGAGTTCGAAGGCGCCGCCGAGCGGACGAAGACGATGGCCTCGCTGCGCGCCATCACCAACATCGGCCTCACCGCCGGCTTCCTGCTGGCCGCCCTGGTGCAGGCCGCGCAGTCCCGGGCCGCCTTCGTCGCGCTCTTCCTGTTCAACGCGGCCGCCTTCGCCGCCGTCGCCCTCGCCGTGGTCCGGGCCGGCCGGGTGGCGGGTTCGGCGGCCCCGGCGCGGCCCGCCGCGCCCGCCGAGGCCGCGGCGCAGAGCGGCTCGCCGTACCGGGACCGGCGGTTCCTGCTGGTCACGGCCGCCAACGCGGTGCTGATGCTGCACGACTGCGTGCTCTTCATCCTGCTGCCGCTCTGGGTGGTGGAGCGGGCCGGGCTGCCGGCCAGCGCCAGCTCGGCGCTGCTGGCGATCAACACGGTGCTGACCGTGGTGCTCCAGCTCTCGGTGGCCCGCTTCGCCCAGGGGCTCGCCAAGGCCCTGCGGATGCTCCGGATCGCCTGCCTCTTCCTGGTGCTGGCCTGCGCGTTCTTCGCCTTCGCCGACGGCCGCGGGAAGTACCTGGCGCTGGCGGCCGCGGTGGTGGCCGTCGCCCTGCTGACCGTCGGCGAGAACCTGCACGCCGTCTCGCGTTGGGAGATCTCCTACGAGCTCTCGCCCCCGGCCGGCCGCTCCCGCTACCTCTCGCTCTTCAGCACGGGCATGAGCGCGCAGCTGATCGTCGGCCCGTTCCTGGCCACCGGCCTGCTGCTGCCGGCCGGAGCGGTCGGCTGGGTGCTGCTCGCCGCGCTGTTCGCGGGCGCGACCACCGTCACGGTGCTCGCCGGCCGCACCGCCGTCCAGGCTTCGTCGGCACCCCCCTCGGAGGCGCTGACCGGCTGATGTCACTCTGCGTTGCTTGAATGGGCACAGCCAAGGAAGTACAGTCCCCCTAGAGCGTGTCAAGGGCCACGCGGGCACACCGGGGGGTGGACTTCTTGTTGCGGTGCTCGGTCGCGATGTTCCCCGGTCTGCCGTTCCGATGTCGGTCGTCCCACTGAACCGAGCGTTCAACAGAGGGACTTGTCATCGCCGACCGGCTGACGAACCATCAGCTTCACCGGCTCTTCGGGCTGCCCCGAACTTCGACACGTCCCCCCCGGGACCGCCATCGTCGAATGCAGGAACAGACCGGAGTGAGCCATGGTGCTGCGCGAGGCACTGAGCATCCCCATCCCTCTCGACCACGACGAATCGACCACCGCCGAACTCCCCGGCCTCGCCAGTCTGCTGCGTGACTGGCGAAGCCGGGCCGGCCTGCGGATGGGGCTCGCCAAGCCGCTGCCCCAGATGGTCGTCGCCACCAGACTCGGCATGAGTGAGCGCTGGTACCGCGATCTGGAGCGCGGCGGCACGGCCCGCTTCGACCCCAGGCTGCTGGCGCTGCTCGCCGACGTGCTGCTGCTCGACGCGGACGAGCGTGCCACCCTCTACCTCTACGCCATGGGCGGCACCCCGTCCGCCGGCCCGGCGTGCCCGGAGGACCTGCACGCCCTCCAGGAGCTGGTCGACCGGCAGATGCCGAGACCGGCCTTCATCGCCGACCGCGCCTGGACCGTGGTCGGCCACAACCGGGCCGCCGCCGAGTGGTTCCCCTGGATGCGCCACCCCGGGGCCAACTTCGCCCGCTGGGTGCTGACCGCCCCGGAGGCCCGCGAGCAGGTCGCCGACTGGACGTGGCAGGCCCGGATGACCCTCGCCATGATCCGTTTCGCGCTGGCCCGCTACCCGGGTGACGAGGCGGTGGTCGCCCTGCTCACCGACGTGCTGCGCGACCCGCTCTGCCGCCGGCTCTGGGCGGGGCGGGCCTGCGTGGTCGCCAACCGCGACGGGGACCGCTTCGGCCTGCGGCTGCCGCACCTGTCGTCCGACCCGATCGAGACGGTCGCCCAGGTCCTGACCCCCGGTGGCCGGCCGGACCTGAGCTTCGTCGTCCTGGGACCGCCGCCCGGGGGCTGACGCCCCGGGCCCGCCGCGGCCGGGCCCGGCGTCAGTGGAACCGCGCCACGAACCGGCGCTGCCAGGGCGTCTCGACGGCGTGCCGGTCGTAGTGCTCCCGCACGTAGGCCACCGCCGCGGTGGCCGGCACCCCGTCCAGCACGGCCAGGCAGGCCAGCGCGGTGCCCGTCCGCCCGAGGCCGCCGGCACAGGCCAGTTCGACCCGCTCGGAGGCCGACCGCTCCCAGGCCTCCCGGAAGGCCCGCGCCGCCTCGGCCCGGTCGGCGGGCAGCCGGAAGTCGGGCCAGCGGAGCCACCGGTCCGCCCAGGGCACGGCCGGCGGCCGGTGCCCCAACAGGTAGAGGCCGAAGGCGGGCTGCGGCCCGGGCGGCAGCGGCCGTCGCAGACCGCGCCCCCGGACCAGTCGGCCGGACGGCAGGCGCAGCACCCCGGCGGCGGTGGGGTCCCAGGTGGCGGAGGCGGTCATGGGGCGAGCCTACGGTGTGCCCGGTGGGGCGGCCGGGCCCACCCGGCACCGTGCCCCCGCGCGGTCAGGAGGCCGCGTAGAGCGTGGTCGGGGCGGGCATGCCGGCGCGGTGCGCCAGCGCGGCCGCCTCGCCGCGCGAGGTCACTCCCAACTTGGCCAGGATGTTGGCGACGTGGAACTTCACCGTGGACTCGCTGATGAGCAGCGTGCCGGCGATCTCCCGGTTGCGGCGGCCCCGGGCGAGCTGGTCGAGGACCTCCAGCTCCCTGGGCTGCAAGCCCTCCAGGGGGTCCGGACCGCCGGTGGCGGCCGGGGCGGCCAGCGGCAGGTCGACGGTGACGGTGGTGCCCCAACCGGGGACGGCGTCCACGGTGAGCCGGCCCGCGAGGGCGGTGATCCGGTCCGTCGTCCGGTGCGCGGCCAGGGCGTCCGGGCCGAGCAGGCCCGGGCCGTCGTCGCGCACCACGGCCCGCACGCCGTCCGCGACGACCTGCCAGCTCACGTGCAGACGCGTCAGCTCGTCCTGCTCCAGCATGGTGAGCACGGTGGCCCGGACGGCCGCCCGGGCGGTGTGCGCGGTGTCGGCCGGGACGGACCGCTCGCCCGCCGCCGGGGGCAGCAGGTCGAGCCGGACCGGACTGTGCCGCAGCAGCGGGCGGAGCTCGTCCGCGAGTCGGGAGAAGGCGGTGGCGGCGGGCTCCTCGCTCAGCTCCCGGTCGAGGTCGGCGCTCGCGCGCAGGTCCAGCAGCGCGGTGACGGCCAGCTCGGTGGCGGTGCGGCGGGCGGTGGCGTCGTCCAGGCCGGCGGCGCGCAGCGGCGCGAGGATCGCGGAGAGCGCCGAGGCGTGCGCTCCGTTGAGCTCGGCGATCGCACGGGCCCGGGCGCCGGCGGAGGCCCGTGACGCGGCAGCGTGGACCGGGGCGGCGTCGACGGCCCGGTGGTGCGAGTGGGTGGTGACCAGCTCCCACAACTGCTGCAGGACGGCCAGTGGTTGATCGGGCAGCCGGTCCGCGCCCGCCCGGACCAGCACCAGCAGCGCGCCGTTGCTGCCGGCCGGGGCCGCGGCGACCGCGACGGCCGGTCGCGGCCGGCCCGCCAGGACCGCCTCGCCCTGCCAGGGCCGGCCGGGGGCCACCGCTTCGGCGAGGTGGGCGAGTTCCAGGGTGGTGATCCGCTCGACCGGCCCGGTCGCCGCGTGGGTGTTGGCGGGGGAGTGCGCGCAGACGCCGCTGAGCTGGGCGACGGCGGTGTGCGGGACGAGATCGGCGAGGACCCGGGAGAGGCGCGGCAGCAGCTGCGGCCTCGGCGCCCCCAGCACCTCCACGACCTGCGCGAGCACGTCCTCGGGGCGTTCCCAACCGCGCTGCCGGTGCCCGGCTCCGTCCGCGGCCTCCCCCCGGCTCGTCGCCGCCCCGTCGCCTGCCTGCTGGTTCGCCATGCGCTCCAGCCTAGCCATCCGGTCCGCGCGGGTGCCTGGCCGTTCGGCCGGGCGGAACCGGCCGAACGGCGGGCCGCGGCCGCCGCCTCCCGCCACCAGGCTGGAGATCGTCAGACCGACGAACTCCTTGACCAGTAAGGACAGTGGGACTCCCATGACCAAGGCCATCGCCTTCTCCGCGTTCGGCGGCACGGACGTGCTGCACCCGGTCGAGATCGACCCGCCCGCCCCGGGGCCCGGCCAGGTGCGGGTCGCCGTCCGGGCGGCGGGCGTGAACCCGGTGGACCACAAGCTGCGCAGCGGCGCGATGACGGGCCTGTTCCCGGTGACCTTCCCGCACGTCACCGGCTTCGAGGTGGCGGGTGTGGTGGAGGCCGTCGGCGAGGGGGCGACCGAGTGGGCGCCCGGCGACGAGGTGTTCGGCCCGACCGGCGGCGGCGGGTACGCCGAGCACGTCCTGGTGGACGCGGGGAACCTCGCCCGCAAGCCGGCCGCGCTCGGCTGGGAGCAGGCCGCGGCGATCCCGGTGGCGGCGGAGACGTCCTGGCGGGCGCTCGACCTGCTCGGTGTGGAGAGCGGCCGGACGCTCCTGGTGCACGGCGCGGCGGGCGGGGTCGGTACGGTCCTGCTGCAGTTCGCCCGCTCGCGCGGGATCCGGGTGATCGGCACCGCGCGCGAGGCCAACCACGCCTATCTGCGCGCGCTGGGCGCGATCCCCGTGACGTACGGCGACGGACTGGCCGAGCGGGTGCGGGCCGTGGCGCCGGACGGCGTGGACCGGGTGCTGGACGCGGCCGGCCAGGGGGACGTCCTGCCGCTCTCGATCGAGCTGGCCGGCGGGGCCGAGCACGTGCTGACCATCGCCGACTTCGAGGGCGCCGCCAGGTACGGCGTGCGGGTCAGCGCCGGCGCGGAGACCGTCCACCACCACGGCCCGGCGCTGGCCGCCGCGCTCGCGCTGTACGAGGAGGGCACGCTGCACCTCCCGCTGCACCGGGTGTTCCCGCTGGAGGAGGCGGCGCAGGCGCACCGGCTGAGCGAGCAGGGGCACGTCCGGGGGAAGGTCGTCCTCACCGTCGGCTGACGCCCGGGCCGAGGCCGGGGCCGCGTCCTCCGTCGCCCGACCCTGCGCCCAACTCGGCTTGTCGCAGCACAATCTGACGCCGGGTCGGTAGAGTCCGGTGCCATGGCTGATGCGATCGAATCCCCGGTGGCGCCGGGCGCCGGGCGGCTGGCGGGCAAGTCGTGCGTGGTGACGGGTGCGGCGAGCGGGATCGGCCGCGCGGTGGCCGAACGCTTCGCCCGGGAGGGCGCGTCGGTGGTCGCGACCGACCTCGACGCCGACGGCCTGCGGCGGCTGGCGGACGAGCTGCCGCAGGCCGTCAGTACGGTGGTCGGCGATGTCTCCCGGGAGGACGACGCCCGCCGGATGATCGCCGCCGCCGTCGAGCGGCACGGCCGGATCGACGTCCTGGTGGCCAACGCGGGGGTGCTCCCGCTGATGGAGATCACGGAGGCGGACGCCGAGGAGTGGGACCGGGTGATGGCCGTCGACGGCCGGGGGATGTTCCTCACCTGCAAGTACGCGATCGAGGCGATGGCCGGGTCCGGCGGCGCCGGTGGCGCGATCGTCTGCCTCTCCTCGATCTCCGGCGAGGCCGGTCAGCGCGGCCAGGCCGTCTACGGGCCCGCCAAGTTCGTGGCGTCCGGCCTGACCAAGCACCTCGCCGTCGAGTGGGCCGACCGCGGCATCCGGGTCAACGCCGTGGCTCCCGGCACCATCACCACCGAGCGCGTCCGCCGGCTCCAGGACGAACCGGGCGGCTCCGAGTACCTGACGGCGATCGAGAAGCTGCACCCGATGGGCCGGCTCGGGACGCCCGCGGAGGTGGCCGCGGCGGTCCTCTTCCTGGCGTCGGACGACGCCTCCTTCGTCACCGGGGCCGTTCTCCCGGTGGACGGCGGCTACCTGGCGCAGTAGGCCGTCGGGCCTCCAGCTCCTCGACCAGGGCCGAGACGCCGTCCGATCCGCGGCCGGCGGCGACGGCCCGTTCGGTGACGGCGAGGGCGGCGTCCAGGACGGCGGTGTCCAGGCCGCGGGCGCGGGCGGTGCGGGCGACGTGGGCGAGGCCGGCCGCGGCGGAGGCGACGGTGCTGTGGTCCCCGGGGTGGCTGCCCTCGTCGACGCGCCGGGCCCAGTCGTCGATGAGGGCGGGCAGCAGGCGGGGCAGTCCGTGGGCGTACGGGGCGAACGCGGCGGCGCTGATGCCCTCGGCGCGGGCCAGGGCGAGGGCGTGCAGGTAGCCGTGCGCGGTGGTCCAGAACAGGTCCAGCAGCGCCGCGTCGTAGCCGGCCGCCCGGCCGGGGTCGGCGCCCAGGTGGTGCACGGCGCCCGCGAGGGCGGCCAGCGTCTCCTGGTGGGTGCGGAAGAGGTCCTCGTCGCCGCTGCAGACGATCACCCCGGTCGGCTGCCCGATGGTCGGGGTGGGGGTGAGGATCGCGGCGTTGAGCGACCGGGCGCCGTGCCCGGCGGCCCGGTCGGCGCTCTCCCGGGCCTGGTCGGGGGCGACGGAGGTGGCGTTGACCAGCGCCCGGCCCCGCAGGGCGGGGCCGGCGGCGTCGAGGACGGCCCGGCCGGCGGCGTGGTCACGGACGCAGAGCAGCGTGAGCGGGCTCGCGGCCACCGCGGCGGCGGCGCTCGCGGCGGGCGCCGCGCCGTGCGCGACGAGGTCGGCGTCCCGGCCGGGTGTGCGGTTCCAGACCGTGACCGGGTGCTCGGCGGCGAGCAGGGCGCGGGCGAGCGCACGGCCCATCGGACCGAGGCCGAGCACGGTAACGGGGGTGCGGGAAGGGCTGGTTGCGGGTGATCGGAAGTCTGTCACGGCGGTCAGGCTAGAGTTTCACGTCGACGTGAGAGTCAAGCGGCGGTTCGGCGCGGAGGGGGCGGGTTGCGGATCGGGGAGCTGGCTCGGCGCACCGGGGTGAGCCCGCGCGCGCTGCGCTACTACGAGGAGCAGGGCCTGCTCAGCCCCGAGCGCCGCCCCAGCGGCTACCGGGAGTACGCCGAGCGCGACGTCCGCACCGTCCACGGCATCCGCACCCTGCTCGCGGCGGGCCTCGGCAGTACGGTGATCGCCGAGATCCTGCCCGGCCTGCCCGCTCCCGGTGAACGCCGCCCCGGGCCGACCTGCCCCGAACTCCTCGCCGGCCTCGCCGCCGAACGCGCCCGGATCACCGACGCCATGCGCGAACTCGACGCCGCGCGGGGCCTGTTGGACGCCATCATGGCCGCCGCGGCGCCGGGTGAACTGATCACCACGCCCCGGCCGGACGCCTCCTCAGCTCGGAAGGCTCCCCGGAGAAGCTGACCTCGCCCCGGTGCAGCAGATGGACGACGGCCGCGCCGGTGAGACCGCGCGGGAGCGACTGCGCGGTCAGCACGACCGCCCGGCCCTCGGCGGCGGCCGTGTCGAGCAGGTGCGCGTGCAGCCGGGCGGTGACGGCGGGCGCCAGCCCCCGGTCCGGCTCGTCGAGCAGGAGCAGGCCCGGTCGTGCGGTCAACGCCCGGGCCACGGCCACCAGTTGCTGCTGACCGCCGGAGAGCGTCCCGGCCGGGCGGGGCAGCAGGGCGGTCAGCTCGGGGAAGAGCGCGAGCGCCTCCGCGGCGGGGGCCCCGCCGAGGCCGAGGTGCTCGGCCACGGTGAGCGAGGCGAACACCGCCCGTTCCGCCGGCACCAGGGTCAGCCCGAGCCGGACCCTCTGGTGGACGCCGAGCCCGGTGACGTCCCGTCCGCGCCAGACCACCCGCCCGGCGGCGAGCCGCACCACCCCGGCGAGGGCGTGCAGCACGCTGGTCCGGCCGGAGCCGTTGCGGCCGAGCAGCACGGTGACCGCTCCGGCCGGGAAGGCGAGGTCCACCCCGTGCAGCGCCTCCAGCGGCCCGTACCGGACGCGGGCGGCGGACAGCGCGGCCTCGACGGTCATCCGCCGCCCACCCCCGGCACCGGCCCGGGGCCGACCGCCGGCCCGCCCCAGGCCCGGGCCACCCGGGCGTCGGCGAGCACCGCGGCCGCCGGGCCGCGGGCCACCACCCGGCCGCCGGCCATCGCGTACACGGTGTCGGCCAGCTCGTGGACCAGGTCGGGGTCGTGTTCGACCAGCAGCAGCGCGATGCCCCGGTCGGCCAGGCCGCGCAGGACGGAGACCAGCCGGGCGGTCTGCGCCGTGTCCAGGCCGGCCGCCGGCTCGTCCAGCAGGAGCACCCGGGGGTCGCCCGCCAGCGCGCGGGCCAGCTCCACCAGGCGCAGCACCCCGGTCGGCTGGTCGCCGGCCGGGTGGGCCGCGAGGTCCTGGAGACCGAACAGGGCCAGTGCCCGCGCCGTCGCGGCCTCGACGGCGCGCGCGTCCGGGCGGTGGCCGTGCCGCTGCTCGGCGCCGATCCGGACGTTGTCCGCCACCGGGAGGGTCGGAAAGACGGCGATCTGCTGGAAGGTCCGGGCCAGCCCGAGCCGGACCCGGGCGTGCGCGGGCAGTCGGGTGACGTCCCGGCCGCCGAGCAGCACCCGGCCGGCGTCCGGGCGGACCGTCCCGGCCAGGCAGTCGAAGAGGGTGCTCTTGCCGGCGCCGTTCGGCCCGATCAGCGCGGTGATCCGCCCCGGCGGCGCGACGAGGTCCACCCCGGCGACCGCCTCGATCCCGCCGTACCGGCGGACCACCCCGCGGGCCGTCAGCCGGGCCCGGTCGCCGCCCGCCCGGCTCACGGCCGCGCCTCCTCGGCCCCCGCGGCGGCCCGCCGGGCGGCGAGCAGGGCGCGGA